>CAISLL010000201.1 GCA_903886165.1 uncultured beta proteobacterium
CCCAAACGCCGCAGTTGGACCTTTCAGAACCCGATTTGAATTGAAACAGGAGAGTCAAGGCATGAATCGCGAAATGTTAATGTTGGTGGACGCCATCTCACGCGAGAAAAACGTGGAGCGTGATGTGGTGTTTGGCGCAGTTGAATCGGCGCTGGCTCAGGCCACAAAAAAGCTCTACTCAGGTGAGGTTGACATCCGTGTGTCGCTGAATCGTGACACCGGCGCCTATGAGACCTTCCGTCGTTGGCACGTTGTGCCGGATGAAGCAGGTTTGCAGTTGCCCGACCAAGAGATCTTGCTGTTTGAAGCCCAGGAGCAGATTTCCGACATCGAGGTTGACGAGTACATCGAAGAAACCATTGAGTCCCTGCCGATCGGCCGCATCGGGGCCATGGCTGCCAAGCAGGTGATCCTGCAGAAAATTCGCGACGCCGAGCGTGAGATGTTGCTGAACGATTTCATGTCGCGCGGCGACAAGGTCTTTGTCGGCACGGTGAAACGCATGGACAAAGGTGACCTGATTGTTGAGTCTGGGCGTGTCGAAGGTCGTCTGCGACGCGGCGAAATGATTCCCAAGGAAAACTTTCGCACCGGTGACCGCGTGCGAGCCATGATCATGGAGGTTGACCTGACCCTGCGCGGTGCACCTATTTTGCTGTCGCGCTCGGCGCCTGAGTTCATGGTGGAGTTGTTCCGCAATGAAGTGCCTGAGATTGAGCAGGGTCTGCTGGAGATCAAGTCTTGCGCACGGGATGCCGGTTCACGCGCCAAACTTGCCGTACTGTCGCATGACAAGCGGGTTGACCCGATCGGCACTTGTGTCGGGGTGCGTGGCACGCGTGTTAATGCGGTTACCAATGAACTCGCGGGTGAGCGTGTTGACATTGTGTTGTGGAGCGAAGACCCGGCCCAGTTTGTGATTGGAGCGCTGGCGCCTGCCAACGTGACGAGCATTGTGGTGGATGAAGAGCGGCACGCCATGGATGTGGTGGTGGACGAGGAAAACCTGGCCATTGCCATTGGCCGGGGTGGTCAGAATGTGCGCCTGGCGGCTGAGCTGACCGGCTGGAAAATCAACATCCTGGATGCCGCGGAATCCGCGGAGAAACAGGCGTCTGAGGTCGATGTCAGTCGCCATCTGTTTATGGAAAAGCTGGATGTCGATCAGGAGATTGCGGACCTGCTGATTGCCGAAGGGTTCACCAGTCTGGAGCAGGTGGCTTATGTGCCACTGGAAGAAATGCTGGAGATCGAGAGTTTTGACGAGGAAACCGTCAATGAGCTTCGCGCCCGCGCCAAAGACGCCCTGTTGACGATGGAAATCGCCAATGAGGAAAACGTGGACGACGCAGCGATGGAATTGCGTGACCTTGAGGGCATGAACGTTGAACTGCTTGGCAAGCTGGCCGAGAATGGTGTGCATACCCTCGACGACCTGGCTGATCTGGCGGTTGATGAGTTGACAGACCTCACCGGTCAATCCGCTGACGACGCCAAATCTTTGATCATGAAGGCGCGCGAACATTGGTTTGCCAATGACGTGCCTTCACAAGAGTCCTGATCATGACTAAACAGTTTAAGTAAAGACCGCACATTGCCCGCAGGGCGTGCAAGTCGGAACCAAAGGTTACCCAAAAAATGTCCAGTATGACCGTCGCCGAGTTCGCCAAAGAGCTCAAGAAATCCACCGACACCTTGCTTGAGCAATTGAAGTCGGCAGGTGTGGCCAAATCCACCGCAACTGACTCGCTCACAGAATCTGATAAGCAGCACCTGTTGAGTTATTTGCAGGCCAGTCACGGCACTGCAACCGGTGAGCGCAAGAAAATCACCTTGGTCAAGAAGTCGACCACCGAGATCAAGCAGGCTGATGCCAGTGGCAAAGCGCGCACGATCCAGGTGGAAGTTCGGAAAAAGCGAACCTTTGTGCGCCGCGACGATGTGCCTGAGGCCCATGCGGAAAGTGGTGAACAGGTGGCGGAGCAAGATGAAGCCTCCATGATTGACCACGCTGAACTGTCCCGGCGGGAAGAAGAAGCACGTCGACAGGCAGAGCTGATTCGTCGTCAGGAAGAGGAACTCGCTGAACGGCGCCGCCAGCGTGAGGCGCAGGAAGCGGCGGCCCGACAGGCGGCCGAGCAAGTTGCGGAACAGGCGGTGCAGGCGGCATTGGCTTTGGCGAATGCACAGGAACAGGCACGGCAAATGCAGCCCGAGGTGAGCCAGTCAGCCGCCGAGGAAGGCCTTGCCCAAGCCCAGAGGGATGCTGGCGCAGCGCAAGCCCAGCTCAAGGCTGCGACTGAACTGAAGGCGACTGCGATGGCAAAGGAAAGGGCGGCGGCTGAGTCGAAATCCCGTCTTGCCGAAGAGCAGGCGCGGGCAATGGATTTGACCGATCGCCGACGCAAGGCCGAAGCTGAAGCGGCTGCCATTCGCGTGATGATGTCGCAACCCGGCAAAAAGTTGCCACCGAAAAAGGTGGAAGAACCCAAGCCGGCGGTCAAGGTTGCCGAGGCTGCAAAGGTGGGTATCAAAGGCACGTTGCACAAGCCTGCCGCCAGCACCACAGCCAAGCCTGTCCCAGCGACAACACCTGCGGCAGGTGCAGCTGCTGGTGCAGGCAAAGAAGTGAAATCTGCCAAGCTTTCAAGCAGTTGGGCTGGTGATCCGGCCAAGAAAAAGGGTATTCCGACCCGTGGTGACACCGGCGCGGGCGCCGGGCGTGCCAGCAATTGGCGCGGTGGCCCGCGCGGTCGCAGAGGCAGCAATGAGCGTGAGCGTGACGATCAGCATACTCAGGCGGCGCCTGTCGAGGTGCGTGTCCTTGAGGTGCATGTGCCGGAAACCATCACGGTGGCCGAGCTGGCTCACAAGATGGCTGTCAAGGCCTCGGAGGTCATCAAGCACTTGATGAAACTCGGTCAGATGGTCACTATCAACCAGCCGCTGGATCAAGACACAGCCATGATTGTGGTGGAAGAGATGGGGCACAAGGCCATTGTGGCGGCGCTCGACGATCCTGAAGCCTTCACCGTTGACGAGGTTCAGCAACAACAGGCAGCGTCCTTGCCACGCGCACCCGTGGTTACCGTCATGGGTCACGTGGACCATGGCAAGACCTCGTTGCTCGACTACATCCGACGCACCAAAGTGGCCTCAGGCGAGGCGGGCGGCATTACCCAGCACATTGGTGCCTACCATGTTGAGACTGCCCGCGGCGTCGTTTCGTTCCTGGACACGCCCGGTCACGAGGCGTTCACTGCCATGCGTGCCCGTGGTGCGCAGGCAACCGACATTGTGATTCTGGTAGTCGCTGCGGATGACGGCGTCATGCCGCAGACCAAAGAGGCCATCAAACACGCCAAGGCGGCAGGTGTACCAATTGTGGTGGCCATCACCAAGGCCGACAAGCCTGATGCCAACCCTGAGCGTGTCAAAAACGAGCTCGTGGTTGAAGACGTGATTCCGGAAGATTTCGGTGGTAGCTCACCGTTTGTGGCGGTGTCTGCCAAAACTGGTCAGGGGATTGATGAACTGCTGGAGCAAGTGTTGCTTCAAGCCGAAGTCTTGGAACTCAGGGCGCCAGTGGATGCCATGGCCAAGGGCCTGGTGATCGAAGCCCAGCTCGACAAGGGCCGTGGCCCGGTGGCTACGGTGCTGGTCCAATCTGGTACGCTGAAGACCGGTGACATTGTGCTGGCAGGTCAAACCTTTGGTCGTGTGCGTGCCATGCTGGACGAAAACGGCAAGTCAGTCAAGACGGCTGGTCCGTCGATTCCAGTTGAAATTCAGGGGTTGACCGAGGTCCCGCAAGCCGGTGACGAATTCATGGTGCTGGCTGATGAGCGCCGTGCCCGTGAAATTGCCACCTACCGGGCCGGCAAGTTCCGTCACACAAAGTTGGCTAAACAACAAGCCGCCAAGCTGGAGAACATGTTCACCGACATGGCTGCTGGTGAAGTCAAGATGGTGCCTATCATCGTCAAGGCCGATGTGCAAGGCTCGCAGGAAGCGCTGGCTCAGTCACTGCTCAAGTTGTCAACCGACGAGGTCAAGGTGCAAATGGTGTATGCCGCCGTCGGTGGCATCAGCGAGTCTGATGTCAACCTGGCGATCGCATCCAAGGCAGTCATCATCGGCTTCAACACCCGAGCAGATGCCGGTGCACGCAAACTGGCCGAAAACAACGGAGTCGACATTCGTTACTACGACATCATTTACGACGCGGTGGACGACCTCAAACTGGCCATGTCGGGCATGCTGACACCGGACAAAAAAGAAGAAATCATCGGTACTGCCGAAATACGCCAGATTTTCAAGGTTTCCAAGATCGGCTCGATTGCCGGATGTATGGTCACCTCGGGTGTCATTCGCCGTGCGGCACGTTTGCGCTTGCTGCGTCAAAACACGGTCATTTACACCGGCGAACTGGACTCTCTCAAGCGTTTCAAGGACGATGCCAAGGAAGTCCGCGAAGGTTTTGACTGCGGATTGAACATCAAGAACTACAACGACATTCAAGAGGGTGACGTGCTGGAGTTCTTCGAGATCCGCGAAGTCGCCCGCACCCTGTGATGTATTGAGCCCGCACAGTGCCTAAAAAGTCTGCCGCCCCGAACCGGGCATTCAAGGTTGCCGATCAGATCCAGCGGGATCTGACGGAGTTGATTGCTCGTGAGCTCAAGGACCCCCGTGTGGGCATGGTGACCATTCAGGGTGTCGAAGTGACCCCTGACTATGCCCATGCCAAGGTGTTTTTCAGCCTGTTGGCCGGCGATGTGAAGGCTTGCACCGAAGGCTTGAACCAGGCGGCCGGTTTCTTGCGCAGTGGCCTGTTCAAGCGTCTGCATATTCACACGGTGCCAACATTGCATTTCATCTACGACCAAACGCCTGAGCGGGCAGCCGACATGAATGCACTGATTGCGCGCGCGGTAGCGTCACGCGCCAAGGACGACTGATTCATGACACAGGCGCCACGTGCGCGGAGTTTCACCGCCGGGCCGCCCCAAGGCGAAACACGGCTACCCAGGGGGGCAGCGACCCGCACAGCGGTGGAGCGTGGGGGCAAGGTCCCCAGGCGCCCCGTGCACGGGGTGTTGCTGCTTGACAAGCCATTGGGCTGGTCAAGCAACGATGTGCTGCAAAAGGTGAAATGGTTGTTGCGGGCTGAGAAAGCGGGCCACACCGGCACGCTTGATCCCCTGGCCAGTGGAGTGTTGCCTCTGTGTTTTGGGGCGGCCACCAAGTTCAGCCAGTTGCAGCTGGATGCCGACAAGACCTATCACGCGGTCGTGCGCCTGGGTGTGAAAACCACCACCGGTGATGCCGAGGGTGATGTGCTGGAGACTCGACCGGTGGCGGTGACCGCACGAGACCTGGAACGGGTCAGCACACAATTTTCCGGTTCGATCAGCCAGGTGCCTCCGATGCACAGCGCCTTGAAAAAAGATGGCAAGGCGCTGTATAAATATGCCCGGGCCGGGATCGAGATTGAGCGGGAGGCTCGCCAAGTCATGATTTATGAACTAAATATGACTCTATCTCAATCAAATGAAGCGCAAGAAGCTATTGATTTGATAGTAAAATGCAGCAAGGGCACATACATCCGCACACTTGGTGAGGATGTGGGAGAGGCCTTGGGTTGTGGTGCGCATTTGAGCGCGCTGCGGCGACTGGCCACAGGTGGTTTTAATCTAGCGCAGTGTGTCACGCTGCAAGCACTTGAAGCCATGGCTGAAGACCAGCGCCTGGCCTGTTTGCTGCCAGTGTCGAGTTTGTTGCCTGATCACACGGTGGTCACACTCGACGCTGACAATGCCAGCCGATTCCTGAGCGGTGTGCGTCGGCGTGGTGCTTGGTCCGACGCGTCTCAGGTGGCGGTGTATGCCCAGGACACCCTTGCACTGCTGGGCACGGCCCAGGTGCTGGCAGGTGAATTGATCCCCGGACGGTTGCTCAGCCCGATTGAAATTGAACAGATTGCCAATGAATCCCGGACGGGTTTGAGAGAAACCTCGGACTCTGTCGAAGTTGTTTAAGAAAGTGAACTATGTCCCATAAAGAAATCCGAAATATCGCCATCATTGCCCACGTTGACCACGGGAAAACCACCATGGTTGACCAACTGCTGCG
>CAISLL010000202.1 GCA_903886165.1 uncultured beta proteobacterium
GTTCCCCAAAAAAACCACGCTCGGCGTGGCGCGCCATCGGCCACACGGCGGCAACGTTCATCAGGGGCACACTCACACCAATCAGCAGAGCCAACACCTGCAGACCCTGCGGCCCGGCCAGCCGCTCGGCCAGCGCCAGCCCGATGAACGAGTTGAACCGGAAGGCGATCTGTGCGCTGGCGGCATGTTGGCGTGCCGCCACATGGCCCTTGAAACCGGGCCAATAGGGCACCGAATACGCGAGTGCAATGCCGCTTAAGCCCAGGGCCCAACCAGCCCCTACCACATTGCCTGCAGCGCTGAGATCCAGCGGGCTTTTCAGGATAGAGTGGAAAAGCAGCACCGGAAAGAACAGAAAGTACACCAGTTGCTCCACCTGTGTCCACACCGGGCGGTTCAAGGGTGTGAAGCGACAGAGCAGGTAGCCAATCAGAATCAGTGAGAAGTCGGGGAAGAGCAGTTGGGCAAAGTTCACGCGCGAAGAATAGCAGGAGGCATGGATACTGGGTCGTCGCCCGGTATGACAACCTGAGAGCGCCAGGTCATTCCGCCCTTTCGCGTGGCTGATGCGTGCACACTAAACTCCTCGCATGCAGATATCCACGCCATTGTCCGACCCGGTGATTGACACCTTCATTGATGCACTTTGGCTGGAAGACGGGTTGTCCAAAAACACGCTGTCGGCATATCGGCGCGACCTCACGCTGTTTGGCGTTTGGCTGATGGCACAAGAGGGCAACCTGCTGGACGTCTCCGAGCTTGATCTCAATAGTTATTTTGCCGATCAGCACGCCACCACAAAAGCCACCACCGCCAACCGCCGCCTGACGGTGTTCAAGCGGTTTTTCCGCTGGGCGCTGCGCGAGCGCTTGGTCAGTGCCGATCCGACCTTGAAGTTGCAGGCAGCCAAACAGTCGCTGCGCATGCCAAAAACGCTGACCGAGCCGCAGGTGGAAGCCTTGCTGAACGCGCCCGACACAGCTGAAGCACTCGGTGTGCGTGACCGCACCATGCTGGAGCTGATGTACGCCAGCGGCTTGCGCGTCAGCGAGTTGGTGGGCTTGAACGTGCTCAACGTCAGTCTGTCTGACAACGTGCTGCGAGTCTTTGGCAAGGGCAACAAAGAGCGACTGGTGCCGTTTGGAGAAGTGGCCAGTTTGTGGCTCAGGCGTTATCTGGCACAGCCCAGGTCCGAACTGCTGGCTGGTCACCAGAGCGAGGCTTTGTTTGTCACCTACCGCGGCAGCGCGCCTGGCACGGCCATGAGCCGGGTTATGTTCTGGATGCTGGTTAAAAAATATGCCTTGCTCGCAGGCATCACGGCGCCGCTGTCGCCGCACACCTTGCGTCACGCGTTTGCCACGCATTTGCTGAACCATGGCGCAGACCTGCGTGCAGTTCAGATGCTGCTTGGGCACGCGGACATTTCCACCACTACCATCTACACCCATGTGGCGCGGGAGCGTCTGAAAACGCTGCATGCCCGGCACCACCCGCGCGGCTGAACCACCACGGCAGCGGCTATTTGGTGATGGTTTCGGCCCACGCCAGGGCTTGCAGATGGGCCCAGTTGACCTGGTGGCCGGTAAGTTGCAGTTGGGTCGTCAGGTCGGCAAATGCTGCATCGTCGACCTGCTCGCAGGCCAGCGTCAGTTTCAAAAGCGGACCCAGCAGGCCGGTGCCATGCAAAAGCGCATCAGTGACCGATTGCGGCAGTGAGATGGTGGCCAACACCTGTGCCAAGGGTTGACCGATCATGGTGTCGAGCAATGAAAAAATGCCCACTACAAAGGCGTTGTCACTTTCTTCCGGTGGCAGCATTTCGGCGGCCAGCAGCTCCATCAGGCGCCCGCGCACAATGGCCACATGACCCACCGCCGGTGAACCACCCGACGCCTGCGAGGTGGTCATCAGCAGCGCCGCCCAGCGAAACAGCTTTTTCAAACCCAGCAGCATCACCGCATGGCGAAATGAGGTGACCTCACAACTCAGTCCAAAACCGGCCGAATTGATGAAGCGAAGCAGGTTGTAAGACAGCGTGGCATCGCGCTTGAAGACTTCCTCAAGCTCCGCGGTG
Organism: uncultured beta proteobacterium; assembly: GCA_903886165.1. GTDB lineage: Bacteria > Pseudomonadota > Gammaproteobacteria > Burkholderiales > Burkholderiaceae_C > Rhodoferax. The sequence continues at coordinate 2,078 of CAISLL010000202.1, forward strand.
CTGGCTTGCTTGCGCACCAGGTTGATCAACTCAATGATGGCGGCCTGCGAGGGGCGCACCGCCTGGCCGTGAATCAGCACCGGTTTGGCAAACCAGAAGCCTTGAAACAGGCTGCAGCCAAGGCTCTTGGACAGCTCGAATTGCTCGGCGGTCTCGACTTTTTCGGCTACAAGTTGGGCCGAAGAGAGCTGTTTCGCCCTCTTCAGCAGGGTTGCCAGTTGCTGTGGATTGAAGCGGGTCAGGTCGACTTTGATAAACGCGGCAAACGACAGCCAGTTGGCATATGCCGGCTCCAGCACACTGGCATCAAATGCCAGCCGGAAGCCCCTTTTGTGGACCGCTTCCAGCGTCTGGCGGTAAGTGTCGATGTCTTCGGCCTCGGCCTGATGGTCAGCCATGGGAGGCACCTCAAGCACCACATTGTCTGGCTCGATCAATGTCAGGTGCCCGCCAGTTAGCGTCTGGTGAGTGCAATTGATGAACATCACATTGCGTCCGTTCAACACTTCACTGTCGGCGTTTGACAGCAGGTTGAACAGCAAGGCAGCGTCGCTGGCTGCGCTGTAGCATTGGCCAAGCTGCGAGCGGTCGAACAACTCGTAGCCAAAAATGGCTCGTTTGGCATCCACAATGGGCTGGCGTGCAATGGCCATCACGCCGGGTGTGGGCGGTGCAGTGCTGGCTTGCGGTGCTGTTGGGCTGTTCATTGGTTTTCTTGCAGGTACATCAGGCATGGCTTGGCTGGCCCTCGCACAAGGCAGTCAGTTCTGCCTCGGTAAATCCGGCGGCACGACGGGCTTGCATATTAAACGGCCCTTTGAGTGGTGGCGCCTGAAATTTTTGTGCCAGATCGGCATAAGTCGATACTGTCTCCAGTTTTCGCTGCTCACAGAGGAAACGATACCAGTGGTTGCCAATGGCCACATGGCCTATTTCATCGTGCAGGATGGTATCAAGAATGCCGGCCGCAGTGGCGTCACCGACCGACACCAGGCGGTTGCGCACGGCCGGGGTAGCATCAAGCCCACGTGCTTCAAGTGTGCGAGGCACCAGCGCCAACCGCGCCAGCAGATCGCCCTTGGTGCGTTCGGCCATGTCCCACAAGCCATCATGCGCGGGGAAGTCACCATAGGCAAAACCCAGCCTGGTCAGATGCGCCTGGAGCAACTCAAAATGCAGCGCTTCTTCCTGTGCAACGTGCCACCAGTCAAGGTAAAAGTCTGGCGGCAGGTCGGCAAATCGCCACATGATGTCGAGTGCCAGGTTGATGGCATTGGCTTCAATATGGGCCAGCGCATGAAGCAGACCTGCACGACCTTCCAGTGTGCCCACCGCCCGGGTCTTGAGCTGTGCCGGCAACACCAGCAGCGGGCGATGTGGGCGCCCTGGCAGTCCTGCCGGCTCCTGCATGATTTCATCAGGGTTGATCGCCAACTGTGTGGGGTCCAGGGCGCGTACCTGCGCCGCCTTGGCCTGGGTCGATTCAATCAGCAACAAACGCAATGCCTCTGAACGCAAGGAATGCGATGCGCGCGAGGGGGTGGCGATTTTGGGCGAGACTGATCGGTTAAGGTTCATGGTGCGGGCGTTTCCCTACAATTCTAGGTAATTTGACACCAAAGGACAGCAATGGCAATTTATGAAGTGGACGGCGTCGCGCCGCAAATCGCAGAAACTGCCTGGGTGGCCGACAGTGCACAGGTGATGGGTGACGTGGTGCTGGGTGACGAGGTCGGCATTTGGTTTGGCGTGGTGGTGCGTGGTGACACAGCGACCATCACGGTGGGGGCACGCACCAACATTCAGGATATGAGTGTGTTGCACGCCGATGTCGGCATACCCCTGACGATTGGCAGTGGTGTGACTGTGGGACATCAGGCAGTGTTGCACGGCTGCACCGTGGGCGACGACAGCCTGATTGGCATCGGTGCAATTGTGCTCAACGGCGCCAAAATCGGCAAAGGCTGTCTGGTCGGCGCGGGCGCGCTCGTGACCGAGGGCAAGGCATTTCCTGATGGCTGCATGATTCTCGGCAGCCCCGCCAAAGTCGTGCGCCAGCTCAACCCGGAGCAACTGCAGGGCTTGCGCACAAGCGCTGACCAATACGTTGCCAACGCCAAACGCTTTCAGGCCAGCCTGCACAAGATTGCCTGAAATATCACGTCTGTCGAGCTAAAAAGTCTGGAAAATTGTTTGTCTGAAATTCACAAATTTGTCTTTGACGGCCTGCCAGTGCGCGGTGTCTTGGTGCGTCTGACCGATGCCTGGGTGGAAATCTTGCGCAGACGCGCCAGCAACACCACACATGGGGCCTACCCGCCACCAGTACAGGCCATGCTTGGCGAGATGACAGCGGCGGCCGTGCTGATGCAATCCAACATCAAGTTCAACGGTTCGCTGATCGTGCAGGTGTTTGGGGACGGCCCGGTCAAGCTGGCGGTGGTGGAGGTGCAAAGCGACTTTTCCCTGCGCGCCACAGCGACCGTCAAGGGGGAAGTGCCCACAGTTGCAACACTCAGCCAGATGGTGAACATAGGCAATGAAGGGCGCTGCGCCATTACCCTCGATCCGAAAGACCGCCAGCCCGGCCAGCAACCGTACCAGGGCGTGGTGCCGCTGTTTGGCGACCACAAGGAAAAGCTGGAAAAGTTCAGCGACGTGCTGCAGCACTACATGCTGCAAAGTGAGCAGCTTGACACCACGCTGGTGCTGGCGGCCGACGACAAGGTGGCTGCAGGCTTGTTGATTCAGCGCCTGCCGATGGCCGGCGCAGCCAACCTGTCAGGCATGGCCACCCAGGCGGATGAAGACCAGATTGGCATCAACGAACACTACAACCGCATCGCACTGCTGGCCTCCAGCCTGAAGCGGGAAGAACTTTTGACGCTTGATGTGGAGACTATCCTGCACCGGCTTTTCTGGGAAGAAAGCTTGCTGCGGTTCGAGCCGCTGCAGGGTGAAGGCGGTCCGCAATTTTCGTGCACCTGCAGCCATGAGCGTGTCAGCAAGATGATCAAGGGACTGGGCGCAGACGAGGCGCACAGCATATTGCAGGAGCAGGGCCAGATTGAAGTGGGCTGCGATTTTTGTGGCGCCCAATACCGCTTTGATGCGGTGGACGTTGCGCAGATTTTTCGCCTCCCGGACGAACTGCCACCCGCCAGCTCGGCAGTGCAATAAAGCGGCTGGCTAGATCAGCTGATCGTCACGCGTCAGCACGTCATCCAGGCGCGCCAGCAAGGCGCTGAGCCGTTGCGCGTCGTTGCTGCTGTCAACCGGTGCGTTTGTCTCACCCGCATGAACCCGTTGGTCAGCCAGGTCAAACGCCAGGTTAAGTGCTGCCAGCACGGCGATCCGGTCGCGCGCCCGCACTTTGCCTGCGTCACGAATCCGGCACATGGCAGTGTCCACCTTTTCCACCGCGTCCAGCAAGCGGGCGTCGCCACCTTCAGGGCATCCCAGCAGGTAGCTTTGGCCCATGATTTGCACTTCAAGCTGCTTCATGACAGCCCCCGTGTCTGGTTCCCGTTCGGGTTTGCCGCCATGTCAGGCAGGCGTTCCAGCAGGGCATCGACCCGCGCACGCGCTGCACCGAGGCGGCTTTTGAGTGAGTCGCGCTCTTGTGTCAGGCCGTCAATTTGCTGGTACAGCAGGGCGTTGGTGCGCGTGAGTTCTTCGTAGCGCACCAGCAGACGCTCCACGCGCTCGGTGATTTGGTCGATTTGGTTGTGTTCCGACATAGCCGCGCATTGTAGGGTTACTCAACCTTGATCGGACCAGAAACCGTCATCAAGCCTGGTTGCAGACGGGTTGCAGTGTGGTGCTGGCTCTGCATTCCAGCACCGCCTCCTCGTCGCGCCGCAGTTGCGTCACCAGTGGCTGCTCGTCGTCACGCTGGCCCCAGCCATCAAAGTACAACAAGTCCTGGATCGGCAACCGCGGCAGCCAGCCCGCGCTTTCCAATTCGGGCTTGTCTTTGAAATGGCTGACATAACCCACGCACAGGTAGGCGATCGGGGTGATGTCCTGGGGAATGCCCAGCGCGTCCTGCAGTGCGCTCTCGTTGAAGATGCTGACCCACCCGACGCCCAGCCCTTCGGCGCGCGCCGCAAGCCACAGGTTTTGAACCGCACTCACGCTGCTGAAAAGATCCATGGTTTTGAGGTGGGTGCGTCCGATCACCACCTGACCGGTGCGGGCACGGTCGCAGGTGATGCAAATGCCGACGGGCGATTCCATGATGCCTTCGAGTTTGAGGGACTGGTAGGTGGCGCGCTTCTCGCCCTCAAACATCTCGCCCGCTTGGGCATGGGCCGCTACAAAGGCATCGCGGACACGGCGTTTGACGGCGTCGGATTTCACCACCAGAAAGTTCCAAGGCTGCATGAAGCCGACCGAGGGCGCGTGGTGGGCGGCCGTCAGCACGCGGCTCAAAAC
>CAISLL010000203.1 GCA_903886165.1 uncultured beta proteobacterium
CCAGATCGTCGTGGCCCGTCTGGGTGATGAAGTCACCGTGAAACGCTTCATGCGCCATAACAACCTGATTGAGTTGCACCCTGAAAACCCTGACTACCAAACCATCGTGGTCGAGCCAGGAGAACCTTTCGAGATAGAAGGTCTTGCGGTGGGACTGATACGCAACACCATGCTGATGTAACGCTGACAGCCCGCGACACAAGCCAAAACACCTGACATCACATCACAAAGGTTTCCCATGCTCACTGCTACTCCATCCATCGGCGCGATCACCCCTTTCAAGGCATTTTGGCACTGGCTGCTGGCCGTGCCCCCAGTTCAAACGCCAAGAGCCGGGCGTGCGGCTTGCCAGCCAGCAGGGCAGAACTTCCGGCACACGGACACGCTGCGCAACCAGGTGTTGAGCTCAACCCCCAGCACCGCCAGCCATGCCAGCGAGCGCCGCCCTTTGCGCATGGTGCGAGTGATGGAAGCAGGCCAGACCCCGGCCCAGGTAGGCCGCATGGTCATTTCCGGCCGCATGGCCGATGTCTGTGCCGAACTTGACCGCATGGCCGCATGTGAAACACGGCTGCATTAATCTTTGTTGCCAAATCTCACGGCAATGGAGCCGTGTTTCCGTGGGTTGAAGGGTAAAAATTTGTTTTTTGGAACCTCCGCGGAATTTGAATCTGCGTCGCCCAAGGCACAATCGGCGGCATGAACATTGTGATTCTTGATGATTACCAGGACGCCGTAAGAAAGCTGGCCTGCGCTGCCAAACTTGAACCCTACCAGGCCAAGGTTTACACCAACACGGTGAAAGGCTTGGGACAACTTTCGGTCCGACTCAAAGACGCCGATGTCATCGTTCTCAATCGGGACCGTACCCAACTGCCCCGGGCGCTGATCGAAAAGCTGCCTCGGCTCAAGCTGATTGTGCAAACCGGGCGTTTGGGGGCGCATGTGGATGTGAACGCATGTACCGAGCGTGGCATTGCTGTGGCGGAGGGCACAGGATCGCCGGTGGCACCGGCTGAGTTAGCTTGGGCGTTGATCATGGCTGCGGCACGGCGCTTACCACAATACATTGGCAACCTGAAACACGGAGCGTGGCAGCAGTCTGGCTTGAAAACTAGCGCCATGCCCGCGAATTTTTGTCTGGGCACAGCTCTGAGAGGCCGCACATTGGGCATTTGGGGCTACGGCCGCATTGGTCAAATTGTGGCTGGCTACGGCAAGGCGTTCGGCATGCGTGTGATGATTTGGGGACGCGCACCCAGCCGCGAACGTGCCATGCTTGATGGTTATGAAGTCACCGGCTCACGTGAAGAACTGTTTCAGGACTGTGATGTATTGACATTGCACCTGCGGCTTAATGACGACACCTTCGGCATAGTGAAACCTGAAGATTTGTCGCGCATGAAGCCTACTGCCTTGCTGGTGAACATTTCTCGTGCCGAACTCATCGAGGCGGATGCACTGCTGGGCGCACTCAACCGGGGTCGCCCGGGCATGGCAGCAGTTGACGTGTTCGAG
>CAISLL010000204.1 GCA_903886165.1 uncultured beta proteobacterium
CCCCATGGAGATCTTTATTATGCAAATTCGTACTGCACTCGTTGCCGCCATGATGGCTGCTGCCCTGCTCACCACGGCAGGCTGTGCTGTCAGCCGCGGCCAGGAAACTGTTGGCGCCTATGTGGACGATGCTGGCATCACAACGCTGGTCAAAGCCCGCATGGCTGAAAGCAAACTGGTCAGCGGGTCGTCCATCAGTGTCGAAACCCTGAATGGCACCGTGATGCTGTCAGGCTTTGCCAAGAGCACCACTGAAAAGAGCGAGGCTGAAAGAATCGCCCGCGGCGTCAACAACGTGAAGTTGGTCAAGAACGAAATTTCTATTCGTCCTTGACCCCGCCTCGGGGGCAAGCCCGACCGTGACCCACACAATTGAAAGGACACACCATGAACTGGGATCGAATCCAAGGAAATTGGAAACAAGTGACTGGCCAAGCCAAGGAGCAATGGGGCAAACTGACCGAGGACGACTTTGATGTTGTTGCCGGTCGGCGCGACCAACTCGCCGGCAAAATCCAGGAACGCTACGGCGTTGCCAAAGACGAAGCTGAATCACAAATCGCTGAATGGGAACGCAAAGCGACCGATGCGTGGTTCCCCAAGAAATAGTGGTGAACCTACCCTGCGCCTGAGCTTGACCAAAGAGCTTGTCGCCCCGGATTCGCCTATCGGATCACGGGGCTTCTTTATGGCTGTTCAGCTCAAGCACGGCCACATCAATCCCGCCAGCCGCATCCTTCCCCTGATGCCAGACACATTCACCGCGCCAAAAAAGAGAACCCGGTGGCCTGGCTCAGCTTCCGCCCGGTGGCAAAGGTCGAGATCTGGGTCGTAGTCAGCAGGATCGGTTCGATCATGCGCAGATCACCGAACCTTGGCAGTCATAGCCCTGTCAGTTGCGCCCGCTGTCATGTTTGCCGCCATGGCGGCCCTTGTCATGCTTGAGCTTTTTCATTTTCGGAGCCTTGCCTTGGTGTTCGTTGCCATCACGTTCCCAGCGCCCGACCTGACGGGTGTAGATGCCATTGCGCTGGTCCCAGCGGTCGGGTTGCCAGTAATAACCAGGGCGCTGCAACATGGAGCGTCCGCGCACCCAGACGTGATGGTCATTGCTCCAGGCCCAGTAACCCGGCGCCCAGACATAGCCAGTCGGCAACATGGGGACTGCTTCATACTGGGGTGTCGGTGGTGCCAGCACGATGTGGATACTGACCTGGGCAAAGGCCGTGCTGCCAGCCGCCATGGCCAGTGCCAGCACCAGACCTCTAACAAACGGTTTGTGTTCCATAGTGACCTTGAAAAGGGTTAAAAGCCCATGATCAGTCTTTCGCCAGAGCCTGTCAGTGTGTTGGCGCACGGAAGCCAACGCACCTTTGCCTTACCGTCTGACGACGGCCCCTTCCACCGAACACAATCAACCTTCACTTTGAACATATCACCATGAATTTGCGAACGCTCAAATGGGCGGCCAGTCTGTTGCTGGCACTGGTCATCCTGACTGTTCTCTTGGTCGCCATGTTCGGCTGGAACTGGTTACGCGCGCCACTCGAAAAAAAGGTGCTGGCACAAACCGGCCGGGTCTTGCAAATCAAAGGCAATCTGGACATTGCACTGGGCTGGCCCTGGCCGCAAGTGCAAGCCGAAAGTGTCACCTTCGCCAATCCCGCCTGGGCGTCACAACCCCAAATGCTGACAGCTGACAGGGTGACTTTTTCCATCAACTTGCCACACTTGCTGGCGCAGCGCCTGGTCATGTCAGACGTCACCCTGGTGCGACCCCTTGTGTTTCTGGAACTTGGTGCAGACGGTCGCAAAACCTGGTTGCTTGACCCCAACCAGCAAGACGACCAGGCCCGCGTCCTGATTGACCGCCTGACGCTTGACCGCGGTGTGATTGGTTATGAAGACACCGCCGGCAAAACCAGCATCCGCGCGGAACTCTCAACCACCGCCGCGCCCGCTGACGGCAAGGCCAACCCCGGAGTGAGCTTCAGCGCCAAAGGAAAATTCAAAGGCCTGACGCTGCAGGCCAAAGGCAGGGGCGACTCGGTACTGGCCCTGCGCGACGAGGCCACGCCTTATGGGCTGGACATTGACGCCACGGTGGGCCAAACGCGCATTCAGGCCAATGGGTACATCACCAGCCTGGTCAAATTCAGCCACGTCGACATGCAGCTCGGTCTCAGCGGCGACAACCTGAACCAGTTATACACACTGACCGGCATTGCGATGCCGGCCACGCGCAGCTATGAAACACAGGGTCATTTGGTGCGCAAAGCCAACACCGTGCGTTATGACCCGTTCATTGGCCGTGTCGGCAGCAGCGACCTGAAAGGCTGGATCCAGGTCAAGACCGGCGGCAATCGACCCCTGCTGACAGGTGACCTGGTCTCAACCAAACTGGCACTGGAAGACCTGGGCCCGGTGATTGGCGCGCGCCCCGGGCATCTGAATGCCGCCGTCAAGGCGGTCGCCCAGACCGGTACCGCCGGGGCAGTCACACCCAGGAGCAAGCGCGTCATTCCAGACTTGCCCTTCAAATTTGAGCACTGGGACACGGTCGATACCGAGTTGGATTTCAGCGCCAAATCACTTCAACAAGCCAGCTACATGCCGCTGGAGACACTCAGCACCCATTTGAGCCTGAAGGATTCCGTGCTGAAGCTTGATCCGCTCAAGTTTGACCTGGCGGGAGGGCAATTGAACGCTGTGGTCACACTGGATGGACGTCAAAACCCGATTCATGCCAACGCCCAGTTGGAAATCAAACGGCTTGCGCTGGCCAAATTGCTGCCAGCAGATCTGAAAGGCCAAACCCACTTGAGCCGGATCGGTGGCCAAATCAGGCTCTCCGGCACTGGCAACTCGGTCGGCAGCATGTTGGCCAGTGCCAACGGCACGCTTGCGGTGCTGGTGTCAGGTGGCGACATCAGCCAGTTGATGATGGAAAAAGCGGGTTTGCACCTTTGGGAAATTTTCCGGCTGACGCTCACCGGCGACAAACAGGTCAAATTACGCTGCGCGGTGGCCAACTTTGATGTCAAGGGCGGCACCATGCAAGCCAACACCCTGCTCTTTGACACCGAAATCACCACCCTGCTCGGGTCTGGCAGCATTGACCTCGGGCAAGAAAAGCTGGACTTGACCTTGACCCAAAAGACCAAAAACACCAGCCCGCTGGCCCTGCGCAGCCCGATTTACATTCGCGGCAATTTTGCGAAACCCATCGTTCAGGTGGATCGGGGCCGCATGGCGGCGCGTGCGCTGGGCGCCGTGGCGCTGGGGGTGGTCAACCCCTTGCTGGCATTGATTCCATTGATTGATGCCGGACCCGGCAAAGACAGCGACTGTGCGCAATGGCTACAAGGTAAAAAATGATCTCAAACATATGCCATTGGATTTTTTCGCTGCTGTTGGCCACAGTGGCGCTCACCGGCTGCGCCACCCTGCCCGACACCGAGGCCCTGATTCAACGCCACAACACACAGGCGGCCAATTTTGAAAACGCGCGCGGCCCCGTTTCGGCCAAACGAAGTGCTGCCATTTTTGCCGAACTTAAACGCCGGTCTGGTGACCTGGACATTCTGGACAAACAAATGGCGCTGGAGCAGGCCATCAGCGACAGCCCACTCACCCTGGGCAACAAAGTCACCTTGCTGCAAGACGGCAGCGCCACCTACGCCGCCATGTTTGCCGCCATCGCGCGGGCCAAAGACCACATCAACCTGGAGTCCTACATCATTGAGGACGATGCCATTGGGCGCGAGTTCGCCACCCTGCTGCTGGCGGCCCAGGCGCGCGGCGTGCAAGTCAACATGGTTTACGACAGTGTGGGCGGCTTCAACACACCGAAAGCATTTTTTGAGCGCCTGACACAAGCCGGCATCGCGGTGCTTGAATTCAACCCGGTCAACCCGCTGCAGGCCAAAGGTGCCTGGCTGCTCAATAACCGCGACCACCGCAAACTCCTGATCGTCGATGGCCGCACGGTGTTTCTTGGCGGCATCAACATCAGCAGCGTGTACTCGTCCGGCTCGGTGGTCCGGCGCCCTGGCAAGCCGGACCAAAGCGCGGTGGCCTGGCGTGACACCGACCTGCAAATTGAAGGCCCGGTGGTGGCTGAATTCCAGAAAATGTTCATGGAAACCTGGCGCAAGCAGCACGGCCCGGCAATGGCTGAGCGCACCTATTTCCCGACCCTGACCGCGCAGGGCAAAGACATTGTGCGCGCCATTGCCAGCACGCCTGATGACCCCTACAGCCAGATTTATCTGACCCTGATCTCAGCCATTGGCAACGCCGAAAAACATGTGCACCTGACCAATGCCTACTTTGTGCCCGACCCGCAATTGCTCACCGCCCTGACCAGTGCCGCCGCTCGCGGTGTCGCGGTCAAGCTGGTGTTACCCAGCCACTCCGACTCCCAACTGGTGTTTCACGCCGGTCGCGCCCACTACGCCGAATTGCTCAAGGGAGGAGTGCAGATTTTTGAGCGCCAGGGCGAACTGCTGCACTCCAAGACCGCCGTGGTGGATGGTGTCTGGTCAACCGTGGGCTCCACCAACCTTGACTGGCGCAGCTTTCTTGACAACGACGAGGTCAACGCCGTGATTCTGGGGCGCGAATTTGCCGCGCAGATGCAGGCCATGTTTGACAAAGACCTGGCCGCATCGATCCGCATTGACCCAAATGCCTGGGCTGACCGACCCATGGAATTCAAGCTCAAGGAGTGGCTGGCGCAGTTTTGGAAACGTTTGCTTTAGCCGCCACAAACCGGGCCAGCTGGTCCAGCACGGTTTGCACCACCCGGTTGGCGGCCAGCACCCCACCATAGGCGTCTTCAGAACTGGCTGACTCAACCGCATCAAACTCCTGCCAGGCCAGCACCTGGCGGGTCCGGTCGTCCAGCAAGGTGGCGCGCAGCGTGAAACGCACCCGGCTGGGTTGGTTTTGAAACTCCTGCTGCAGGCGAATGACCTGGGTGTCCAGCCGCAAGTCACCTGCCGCAGCCGCCGGCATCAGCACCACAGCACGCACCGCCCCGGTCTTTTCAATGGCCGCCACCAACAGGGGGCCCAACATGCGCGCCGGCGGGTCTACCCACTGGCTGAGTGCGTAGTAGTCAAGCTTGTGCGGCTCACGCAGGTAAACAATGCGGGTGCTGTCGAAACCGGCGGTGGCGTGGGGTGGGTTGATGAGTAAGGTCTGGCTGGCCAAGCTACTTGGCCCCGAGCCGCTTGCGGCCACCCACGCAGGCTGTTGCGCGCCGTCAAGCGCGTAAAACGCCGTCGCCGGGGTCACCGTGGGGCGCAGTGCGCTGCAGGCCCCCAGACTCAGCAGCAACAAGGTTGCGGTTATACCGCGCAACCCTGACCTGGCCTTGCGCTGACTGTGAGGCATGGTGTTCATGGGGACACTCCTTTTTCTCCCGGACCCGCAGGCACCGGTTGCCGACCAAAAATCAAACCGCGCGGGTCGCGCTCGGTCTGGTCACTCAAACGCCGCAGCGAGGTGGTCAACGCGCCCAACTCACCCAGCAATCGCTCCAACTCCGGCAAGGTTTCCACACTCAAGCGTTTGAGATCGGCACCCACCGCGTCCACGGTGCGCCCGGCCCTGACACTGGTGCGCGCCACTTCCACGCCCATTTTTTCAATCGCATCGGCGCTGCGGCCAATACGCGCCAGCACGGGTTCCAGTTGGGCTGTGACCTTGGCCGAGTTCTCAAAGGTCTTGGCGGCCTGAGTCAAACCGTGGTCAATTTCATTCTTGCGCGCCGCCACTGTCTGCGCCACCGCGGCAATGTCAGCCAGCGCACTTTTGAAAGACGCCTGGTTCTCCGCGCCAAGCAAGCTGTTGATGCCGTCAGAGGTGCTGTCAAGTTTGCTCAGCACACTGGTCAGGATGTATTCCAGCCGCGTCACCAGCGACGGTTTGGTGCGTATCTGCGGGTAACGGCTGCCAGGGGCTGCCTGCAGGGCGGGCGAGCCAGCCGTACCGCCGCTGAGTTCCACGTAAGCAATGCCGGTCAGCCCCTGCGTTTTCAGCACCGCCACCGTGTCCTCCCGAATGGGTGTGCCCTGCTCAATGGCAAACAGCAGGTTGACCCGCTCCGGGTGGGCCGTGTCAAGCGCAATGTCTTGCACCTTGCCCACATCCACCCCGTTGTATTTCACCGGTGCGTTCAGGTTCAGGCCAGCCACAGACTCGTCCAGCACGGCCAGGTACACCTCATATTTTGTCTGCCAGTTGCCGCCCGACGCCAGCCACAACACGCCGGCAATCAGCGCCGCACCAAGCACCAGCACAAAAGCACCGACGGCGGCATAGTTCACTTTGGTTTCGATGATGGCTCCCTGGGTTTAGTGGAGAGGTGCTCGGCAGCTTGCGCCGCACGGCCGCGGGCACCTTCAAAAAACGGCGTCACCCATGGGTTGTCCAGCTGCGACAACTCGACCATGCTGCCCACCGCCTGCAGGGTGCCGTCGCCCAACACCGCCACCCGGTCGGTCACTTGCCACAGCAAATCCAGGTCGTGCGAAATCATCACAATCGTCAGGCCCAGCTGGTCGCGCAGGTACAGCACCAGCTCATCCACACCCGCAGCACTTTGCGGGTCCAGGCCGGCGGTGGGTTCGTCCAGAAACAGCAGCTCCGGGTCAAGTGCCAGCGCTCGGGCCAATGAGGCACGTTTCATCATGCCGCCACTGAGTTCTGCCGGGTACTGCGCGCCGACCTCGGGCTTCAAACCGGCCAAGACCAGTTTTTCTGACGCAATCTCGTCAATTTCTGCGTCACTCAATTGGGTGTGTTCGCGCAACGGCAAGCCAATGTTTTCCAGCACCGTGAGCGACCCAAACAAGCCGCCATGCTGAAACATCACGCCCCAGCGCAGGCGCAGGTCCAGCGCATCGTCACGTGAAAGATTTTTCAGGTCCACTCCCAACACCTTGATGCTGCCCGAACTGGGTGGGTGCAGTAAAATCATTTCGCGCAGCAGCGTGGACTTGCCTGAGCCACTGCCACCAATGATGGCCAACACCTCGGCACGGCGCACCTGTAAATTGATGTCATGGTGCACCACATGGGCACCAAAGCGGGTTGACAGCTCTCGGATGCCAATCACCGGCTCCTGGGTGCTGGCACTGGCAGATTCGCGGGTTGGCAGGCTTGCCATGTCAGAGGTCCAGCACACTGAAGGCAATCGAGAACAACGCATCGGCCACGATCACCAGAAAGATCGACTGCACCACGCTGCGGGTGGTCTGGCGCCCCACGCTGTCGGCACCACCCCGTGTGCGAAAGCCCTGAAAGCAACCCACCACGGCAATGATGGCGGCAAACACCGGCGCCTTGCCAACACCCACCAGGTAGGAGGTGATGCTGACGGCATTCGCCATGCGGTCCAGGAACTCGGCAAAGCCCACTCCCAACTGCGTTTTGGCCATGACCATGCCACCCATCACACCCAGCACATCGGCAAACACCGTCAGCAACGGCAGTGCAACCATCAGAGCCAGAATTTTGGGCAGCACCAGCAACTCGTGGGGCTCAATGCCGATGGTTCGCATGGCATCAATTTCTTCAGTCACCGCCATGGTGCCAATCTGCGCGGCATAAGCCGAGCCGGACCGCCCTGCCACGATGATGGCGGTGATCAAAGGCGCAAATTCTCGCAGCATCGACAAGCCCACCAGGTCCGCCACAAAAATGTTGACGCCGTATTGCCGCAGTTGGTCCGCACCCTGGTAAGCCACCACCACACCAAGTAAAAAAGACAACAGGCCCACAATGGGCAGTGCGTCAAAACCTGCGGTGCGCAGGTTGAACAGCACCACCCGCCATCGAATACGTGAAGGCTGTGCCAACCAGCCAGCAAACACCTGGGCGGTCTCGCCAATAAACGACAACATGGCCCAGGCCTGCTCAAAGACGGCTTCAGCACTGCGGCCCACGCGCGCCAGCGCCGAAGGCATGACAGACATTTCGGGCGCAGCGGGGTTGAGTTTCATGAAGCGCCAAAGGGTATGACAGGCCAGGTCGGTGGTCTGTGCGCAACCACACACAGGCGCGAACGGGGCAATCTCTTGGCTGCAGTGTGGCCCAACGCACAGAAAGATGACTGGCAAACGCTCACAGTCAAGGTCTAACTATTTACGTCAAGATACGGAGAACCCAATTTATGAAGAAATCTTTTGGCACACACAACCTGAGCCTGGCGCTGGTGGGTGCATTGAGCTTTTATATGGCAGGGTGCAGCGAAGCCGTGACACCCATCACCCCACCCGGTTCACCAACCACTGTAGGCACCGAAATTGACGACAGTCTGCTCACCGCTCGTGTCAAGGCCGCATTGGCTGACAACATGGAAATCAAGAGCTTTGACATCAAGGTGGAAACCCGCAAGGCCGAGGTCATGCTGAGCGGCTTTGTTGACAACCAGGCCCAGATCGACCACGCGGTGGCCGTGGCGCGGACAGTGCCCGGTGTGCTGGCCATTGACAACAAGGTCAGCCTGAAGGGTGCACCCACAAGCATCGGCACCAAGGTCGATGACACCTTGATCACCACCCGTGTCAAAACCCTGCTGATGGCAGATGTTGACGTCAAAAGCGCTGACATTGCCGTGGTCACGCGCAAGGGCGAAGTTCAGCTAAGCGGCTTTGTCAACAATCAGGGGCAAATTGACCGTGCCCTTGAAATCAGCGGTGAC
>CAISLL010000205.1 GCA_903886165.1 uncultured beta proteobacterium
ATTCCAACCCAGGTGGAAGTGGCCAGCGAATACCGCTACCGCGACTCTGTGCCCAACCCGCGCACCCTCATCGTTACCATCACCCAGTCCGGCGAGACGGCAGACACACTGGCCGCGCTGCGACACGCCCAAAGCCTGGGCATGACCCACACCCTGACGGTGTGCAATGTGTCCACCAGCGCCATGGTGCGCGAATGCGAGCTGGCCTACATCACCCGTGCCGGGGTTGAAATTGGTGTGGCTTCCACCAAAGCCTTCACGGCGCAACTGGCGGGCTTGTTCTTGCTGACGCTGGCTCTCGCGCAGTCGCGCGACTTGCTCAGTGAGGCAGAAGAAACACGCCACATCAAGGCCATGCGCCACCTGCCGGCTGCATTGCAGGCGGTGCTGGCACTCGAGCCGCAAGTAATGGCCTGGGCGCAAGACTTTGCTTCCAAGGAAAACGCGCTGTTTTTGGGCCGTGGCCTGCATTACCCGATTGCCCTGGAAGGCGCGTTGAAACTCAAGGAAATCAGCTACATCCACGCCGAGGCTTACCCGGCCGGTGAACTCAAGCACGGCCCGCTGGCGCTGGTGACCAGTGCCATGCCGGTGGTCACGGTGGCACCGAATGACTCGTTGCTGGAAAAACTCAAGAGCAACATGCACGAGGTGCGTGCTCGTGGCGGCGTGTTGTATGTGCTTGCCGATGCCGATTCACACATTGAGAGCGCCGAAGGCCTGCACGTGATCCGTATGCCCGAACACTACGGCGAGTTGTCGCCCATGTTGCACGTGGTGCCGCTGCAGCTGCTGGCGTATCACACGGCTTGCGCCCGTGGCACCGATGTGGACAAACCCCGCAATTTGGCAAAATCAGTGACAGTTGAGTAGCCTCCAACCACGCGGGGTCGCCTTGATCGTATAGAAAAGAACTGTAAATTTGGATAAGAACTGTCAAGGTTGGACTGATCGGATACCTGAGCACACGTACGGTCTGTGTTCTCAACAAATTTGATGGCCTGTTGGTGACGATCGGTGGAGAGTGCCATTGGTAACGAATAGCATTGGTTTGTCTTTCTTCCAGAACTAATTGAACCGTCAATATCAGTGGTGGCTTCAGAGTAAGAGCTACTTCGCATCTGCAGCGTTTCCCGACAGCCACGAATGCCAGCTTCCGGGTTAGCCGATTTCATGAATTTGGTGGCTGGTCAACGGCTGTTCGCAGACTTTGGCAAGGTGCCCGTTGTTGACGTTGCCACTAAAGTGAACCGGTCGCGAGTCCACCATCCTTGATGTGAATTGCAATCGCAATACAATGTAATGATGAAAACTGCAACCATACCGCCCATTCGCGTAGCACCGGAGTTCAGGATCGAAGTTGAAGCTGTCCTTGAGCAAGGCGAATCGCTTTCACAATTCGTCGAAAACGCCGTACGTCAAACGGTTTTAAAGCGCAAGCATCAAGCTGAATTCCTGCATCGGGGCATCACAGCCATCGAGGAAACAAAGCGAGCAGGTGGCGGCATTGCTGCGGAGGTTGTGGTTGCCAAGCTTGAAGCCAAACTGGCGGCAGCGCGTCGAACCCAGTCTCAGCACGGTTGATGATCTATACCGTTCAATTCAGTGCCGCTGCCGACGAAGACTTGGAGAGGCTTTTTGATTTCATTCTTCAACGTGAACTGGACAGTGAGGCTGGCAATCTTGACATTCCCGAGAGGGCGCTACAAGCCATCAAAGAGGGCATAGGCTTTTTGAGGTCATCTCCATTTGCCTGTCGCAAGGTTGGAGAGAGTCCTTTTATCCGAGAGCTCGTGACTTCTTTTGGACGCTCAGGCTATGTGGCACTTTATGAAATAGTCGATGACAGCACTGTCATCATCGGTGCGATTCGTCACCAACGGGAAGATGATTACCACTGAATCAACCAATCGGTACTGATGTGGCTGCCATCGAAATCAACACCTGCTGACCTTCAGAGGCAGAAAGGAACGGCCGGTTTGGATGGGTCATTTAGGCAAGTTGGCTGACAGCAAGGGGCTTTACCAGCCAGGCAAGCCAACGTCAAAGCACCTACCAACACCACCGCACAACTTCGCCCCCCCCCAAGCAGCATATTTGAATGGACTC
>CAISLL010000206.1 GCA_903886165.1 uncultured beta proteobacterium
CTGTCTCAGCTTAACCGCAGCGTGGAGCAGCGTCCTGACAAACGCCCCATGATGAGTGACCTTCGCGAGTCCGGCGCTATTGAGCAGGATGCAGACATCATCATGTTCATTTACCGTGATGAGTATTACACCAAGGACGCCTGCAAGGAGCCGGGCGTCGCTGAGGTCATCATTGCCAAACAGCGAAACGGTCCGACAGGCGTGGTCAAACTTGCCTTCCTGAACAAGATCACCAAGTTTGAGTCACTGGCCAGTGGTGTCAGTGGCGATTTTTAGAAAAAATGGCTATCGACCTCATGATAAAAGGCCTATAAGCTATAAAAATCAAAGTACTTCACTGGCAAAATCAGCCAGCCGGGAGCGTTCGCCACGCGCCAGCGTGATCTGGCCGCTGTGTGGCCACCCTTTGAACTTGTCGACGGCGTAGGTCAAGCCGGATGAGCCTTCCGTGAGATACGGTGTGTCGATCTGGGCAATGTTGCCCATGCAAATGATTTTGGTGCCAGGTCCGGCGCGGGTGATCAGCGTTTTCATCTGTTTGGGCGTCAGGTTTTGCGCCTCGTCAATGATCACGTATTTGTTCAGGAACGTACGACCCCGCATGAAGTTCATGCTCTTGATCTTGATACGGCTGCGGATCAGCTCATTGGTGGCGGCACGCCCCCATTCGCCAGCCGAAGTGTCGGTCTTGCCGAGCACCTCCAGGTTGTCGTCCAGTGCGCCCATCCATGGGCCCATTTTTTCCTCTTCGGTGCCGGGCAGGAAGCCGATGTCTTCGCCGACGCTGACGGTCGCGCGGGTCATGATGATTTCGGTGTACCGACGATCATCCAGAACCTGGGTCAGTCCGGAGGCAAGGGCCATCAGTGTCTTGCCGGTGCCGGCGGTCCCAGTGAGCGTGACGAAGTCAATCTCGGGATCCATCAGCAGATTCATGGCAAAGTTTTGTTCCCGATTGCGGGTGGTGATGCCCCAGACCGCATTTTTCAAATGGGTGAAATCGCGCAAGGTCTTGAACACCGCGGTCCTTCCCCGAATTTCAGTGACCTTGGCGTAGAGACTGGGCTCGCCGGGTGCTTCAAAGTACACAAACTGATTGATCAGCAGTTGCGGCACGGTCGGGCCACTGACACGGTAAAACGTGTGCGCACCTTGTTGCCAGCTTTCGACGGCATTGCCGTGTGTGCCCCAAAAATCTGCGGGCAGGGCATAAGCCCCGGAGTAGAGCAGGTCGCCGTCTTCGAGGGTCTTGTCATTCTGGTAATCGTCGGCATGGAAGCCCAGGGCACGTGCCTTGACGCGCATGTTGATGTCTTTGGACACCAGCACCACGTCACGTGGCGCATGCTGTTTGCGCAGGGCGTCAACAACGCCGAGAATCTGGTTGTCGGCCTTGCCCTGGGGAAGGCTCGTGGGCAGGCTGTAGTCAAGCAGTTGGGTCTGAAAAAACAGGCGGCCACGCGCCTGTTCATGTCCGGTGGCACTCAGGGGCAGTCCTGCATTGATGTCTTCTGCCCCATGACGATCAGCCAGCGCATCAAGCGAACGGCTTGTCTGCCGGCCGTTGCGCGCGACCTCGGTCATGCCTTTTTTGTGTGCGTCCAACTCTTCGAGCACGATCATCGGCAGAAACACATCATGTTCCTCAAACCTGAACAGACAGCTTGGGTCATGCAACAGCACATTGGTGTCAAGCACAAACAGTTTGGACGGTCCGCTCGGACGCAGTTGACGTGTCTTGACGGATTTGGCAACCGGGGCCGCCTCCGGGGGGGTGGTACGACGTCTGCCCGCAGGTCTGACTTTCTGCGCAGATACGGCCTGTGGTGCGGTGTCAGTGACAGTTGGAGGCATCTGGGCTGCAACGGCCTGGTTCAATTCAGGT
Organism: uncultured beta proteobacterium; assembly: GCA_903886165.1. GTDB lineage: Bacteria > Pseudomonadota > Gammaproteobacteria > Burkholderiales > Burkholderiaceae_C > Rhodoferax. The sequence goes on from CAISLL010000206.1 coordinate 1,886, forward strand.
GGCGCATCTTCTGGCAGCCGGACTCTGGCTTTGGGGCGAGCTGCCACCTCATAGTCTTTGCTGGACAGGAGGGCAGCGCGTTTGGTCGGAGCGGTGGGCAAAGGCATGGATTGCTCTCAAGCGTTATGGGTGGGGGTTGATAGCAAAACAGCCGCCATGTCACCAGGGCGGCTGTTCTTGGGGTTAGTGAGACTGGTTTTCGTCATGCAATTCATTATGCATGAGGGCTATTGTGCGACGCTGCTCCACATCATTGTCTGGCTGAACGCATCAGCCAGTGATCGGCATGTCAGGCCAGCGCGGGTGCCTTTTTCAGGGCTTTGACGGCCTTGAGTACGTCGTCGACATGGCCTGGAACCTTGAGACCGCGCCATTCTTCCTTTAAGGTACCGTCGGCACCAATCAGGAAGGTGCTGCGTTCAATACCCTTGACCTTCTTGCCGTACATGATCTTGTTCTTGACCACGCCAAACATGTGGCACATTTTTTCTTCGGTGTCGGCAATCAATTCAAAAGGCAGTTCCAGCCTGGTCTTGAATTCATCGTGGGACTTCATGTTGTCACGCGACACGCCAAAAACCTCGGCACCTGCCTTGACAAAATCCTCGTAGTGGTCCCGAAACTGCATGGCCTCAGTGGTGCAGCCTGGCGTATTGTCTTTCGGATAAAAATACAACACAACCACTTGTCCGAGGTGTGAAGTGTTGGTGACCCGGATACCACCGGTGGCATTGGATTCAAATTCAGGAATGGGTTTATTGACAACAATCGCCATGTTTTTTTCAGTCTCGTGTGACAGGATGCGTCGAACTTTCAAGTCATGGACACTATCCTCTTCGATTGCTCATGTGCCCCCGACTGCAAGCTGGTGATTTTACTCTGATTTAACATGCTCGGCGGCAGTGGTTTGATGGTCTTTTCGGGCAAATTGACGGTCATTCGTGTATCGCTCATGACTCCAGCAACAAGGCCACCGCGACACTTCTGCCTTCGGCGGCCAAAACGTTGTAAGTGCGGCAAGCTGCCTGGGTGTCCATGGTTTCGACGCCGATCTGGCGTTCGATCAAGGCACGGGTCAAGGTCGGCGCCGGAAAACGCAGCCTCACGCCGCTGCCGAAAATCACCAATTCGGGACGTAAATCAGCCAATTGTTCAAAATGTGCGCGGGTCAGGTCTTCAAATTTTTTGCAGTGCCAGGGAAAAAGTGCGCCACTGGAGGCAATCACCACGCTGCTGACATGCCGTTCATTGGCGACTTGAATCCAGCCAGGTCCATATGACTTGATTGATTGGACGCTGATGGGATCGGGGTGGAATTTCATGATGAAAAGTTGGAAGATCGCAGGTGCCAGGATCTGGCTGCATGGCGTGAAACTTGTGTTCAAATTATAGGTTTCGCTACCTAGCGGCCATTCCCGGAGGGACTTTGAAGACCATACGCAAATCAGCCAAGCTGGCAAACGTCTGTTATGACATCCGTGGCCCGATCATGGATGCGGCACGCCAGATGGAAGAAGACGGTCACAAGGTCATCAAACTCAACATTGGCAACTTGGCGGTGTTCGGATTTGACTCGCCGGAGGAAATCCAGCAGGACATGATCCGTAACCTGCCCAACTCGGCGGGTTATTCGGACAGCAAGGGGATTTTCGCGGCGCGCAAGGCGGTAATGCATGAAACCCAGAAGCAGGGCATCAAAGGCGTGACGCTGGACGACATTTACCTGGGCAACGGCGCCAGCGAGTTGATTGTGATGGCCACCAACGCCCTGCTGGACGATGGCGACGAAATTCTGATGCCTTCGCCGGATTACCCGCTGTGGACCGCCGCCGCAAGTTTGTCGGGTGGCACGCCGGTGCACTACATTTGTGAGGAAGCCAACGGCTGGATGCCGGATCTGGCCGATATCCGCGCCAAAGTCACACCACGTACCAAAGGGCTGGTGGTGATCAATCCGAACAACCCGACCGGTGCGCTCTACTCGGTTGAATTGCTCAAGTCCCTGGTACAGATTGCACGCGAGCACGGCCTGGTGGTTTTTGCAGATGAGGTCTATGACAAGGTGCTCTATGACGGTGCAAAGCACACGGCCATCGCCTCCCTGAGTGACGATGTGCTCACGCTGACCTTCAACTCCTTGTCAAAAAGTTACCGCTCGTGTGGTTACCGTGCGGGTTGGATGGTGGTGTCAGGGGACAAAAAACGTGCGCGCGACTACATCGAGGGTTTGAACATGCTCTCCAACATGCGCCTGTGCTCCAACGTGCCGGGGCAGTGGGCGATTCAGACCGCTTTGGGCGGCTACCAAAGCATCAATGACCTGGTGGGTGAGGGCGGTCGCCTGCGCCGTCAGCGTGACCTGGCGTATGAACTCATCACCGCCATTCCGGGGGTGAGCTGTGTCAAACCGGTGGCAGCGCTCTACATGTTTCCCCGGCTTGATTCGGTCATGTACCCGATTGAAAATGACCAGCAGTTCTTCCTGGAGCTGCTGCAGGAGACCAAGGTGATGCTGGTCCAGGGTACGGGGTTCAATTGGCCTGCACCGGACCATTTCCGCATTGTGTTTTTACCCCATGAGGACGACTTGCGCGAGGCCATTGGCCGCGTCGCGAAGTTTCTTGAAGGTTACCGCAAACGTCACAGCAACTGACTCACTAATTTTTTGATAGCTATTGGCGCTTATTTTATAAGGGCTATCGGCTAATTTTACTTATAGACAAGATGAAACCTATTCAAGTTGGCCTTCTCGGTATTGGTGTGGTGGGCTCGGGCACTTTCAATGTGCTCAGGCGCAATCAGGAGGAGATCAAGCGTCGCGCCGGTCGTGGCATTGAAATCACCATGGTCGCCGACCTGAATGTGGCGCGTGCCCAGGAACTGGTCGGGCCGGATGTGAGCGTGGTCAGTGATGCCCGCGCCGTCATTGCCAACCCCGACATCGACATCGTCATTGAGCTTATTGGCGGCTATGGCATTGCCAAGACCCTTGTGATGGAAGCCATTGCCGCAGGCAAACACGTGGTCACGGCCAACAAGGCTCTGCTCGCGGTGCATGGCACCGAGATCTTTGCAGCGGCGTCCGCCAGGGGTGTCATGGTGGCGTTTGAAGCGGCTGTGGCCGGTGGCATTCCGATCATCAAGGCGCTACGTGAAGGCCTCACCGCCAACAGCATCCAGTGGATTGCCGGCATCATCAACGGCACCACCAATTTCATCCTGAGCGAAATGCGTGACAAGGGCCTGGACTTTGGTGTGGTGCTGAAAGAAGCGCAACGCCTGGGCTACGCCGAAGCCGACCCCACCTTTGACATTGAAGGCGTGGACGCAGCGCACAAGGCCACCATCATGTCGGCCATTGCCTTTGGCATTCCGGTGCAGTTTGACAAGGCCTATGTCGAAGGCATCACCAAACTCGGTGCGGCAGACATCCGTTATGCCGAGCAGTTGGGTTACCGCATCAAGCTGCTGGGCATCACCAAACGTACGCACAACGGCATTGAGTTGCGCGTGCACCCCTGCCTGATTCCTGCCAAACGCCTGATTGCCAATGTGGAAGGCGCCATGAACGCCGTGGTGGTGCAGGGTGATGCGGTGGGTACCACGCTGTATTACGGCAAGGGTGCGGGCTCCGAGCCCACCGCCAGCGCCGTGATTGCAGACTTGGTTGACATCACCCGCCTGCATACCGCAGATGCTGCGCAACGCGTGCCGCATCTGGCGTTTCAGCCGAATGCCTTGAGCAACACGCCGGTGTTGCCGATGGGTGAGGTAGTGACCAGCTATTACCTGCGCCTGCGCGTGGCCGACGAGACCGGTGTGCTGGCCAGGGTGACCGGTTTGCTGGCCGAGGCAGGCATCAGCATTGATGCCGTGTTGCAGCGTGAAGCAGATGAAATCAGGTCCGAGTCAGGCTCGGGCCAGCTGCAAGTGCCGCAGACCGATGTAATTATCCTGACACATGATTGCGTCGAAGCCAAAATGAACGCCGCCATTGCCCAGATGCAGGCGCTGCCCACGGTGCTGGAGCCCATCACCCGCATTCGCAAGGAAGAGCTGGCTTGACATGAACTACATCTCCACCCGCGGCGACCAAAGCCCCAAACGTTTTTGCGATATCCTTCTTGAAGGATTGGCGCCGGATGGCGGCTTGTACTTGCCAGACCATTACCCTGAGGTGGATGCCGCCACATTGAGCCGCTGGCGCGACGTGTACCACCAGCAGGGCTACGCCGAGTTGGCGTTTGAAGTGCTGTCGCTCTACATCGACGACATACCCCCCGCTGACCTCAAAGTCCTGTGCGCCAAGACCTACACCGTAGAGGTGTTTGGTACCGGCGAGATCGTGCCACTGCGCCACCTTGAGAATGGTATCTGGCTGGAAGCCCTGTCCAACGGTCCGACGCTGGCCTTCAAGGACATGGCGATGCAGCTGCTCGGCAATTTGTTTGAGTACGAGTTGGCGCGCCGGGGCGAAGAACTCAACATTCTGGGAGCCACCAGCGGCGACACCGGCAGCGCTGCCGAGTACGCCATGCGCGGCAAAAAGGGTGTGCGGGTCTTCATGACCAGCCCGCAGGGCCGCATGAGCCCGTTTCAGCAGGCGCAGATGTTCAGCTTGATGGACGACAACATCTTCAACATTGCCGTCGACGGGGTCTTTGACGACTGCCAGGACATGGTCAAGGCCGTTAGCAACGACCTGGAGTTCAAGCGCCGTTACAAGATTGGCACCGTCAACTCCATCAACTGGGCGCGTTTGCTGGCGCAAGTGGTGTATTACTTTGCGGGCTACTTTCAGGCGACTCAGTCGAACGCTGAAAAAGTCAGCTTCACTGTGCCGAGCGGCAATTTTGGCAATGTGTGCGCCGGCCATGTGGCGCGCATGATGGGCCTGCCGGTGGCCCATCTGGTGGTCGCCACCAACGAGAACGATGTGCTCGACGAGTTCTTCAAGACCGGCGTCTACCGTGTGCGGGCCAGCGCCGACACGCATGAAACCTCCAGCCCGTCAATGGACATTTCCAAGGCGTCCAACTTCGAGCGTTTTGTGTTTGACCTGCTAGGGCGCGACGGTGCGCGCACCAAAGCCTTGTTTGGTGAGGCCCTGAGCCGCGTGGGGTTCTTTGACCTGGAAGCCCACCCCGCCTTCAGCCAGGCCGCAAGCCGCTATGGTTTTGTGAGTGGCAAAAGCACCCATGCCGACCGCCTTTCCACCATCAAGGACACCTGGGAGCGGCACGGCATGATGATCGACACCCACACCGCTGACGGCGTGAAGGTGGCGCGTGAACATCTGCAGACCGGCGTGCCCATGATTGTGCTGGAAACTGCCTTGCCGATCAAATTTGCAGCCACCATTGTCGAGGCGACAGGTCAGCAACCTGATCGCCCGGCCAAGTTCATCGGTATCGAAGACCGTTCCAAACGCGTTATGAGCATGGCGGCTGATGCACAGGCCATCAAAACCTATATTGCCGATAAATGCTCATGAAATTGGCCTACAGACTTTTTCAAATATTGGGTTGCAGCTATACATTTAAGGGCTTCACTGAATGAAAGTGGTTGGATTCGCCGGCTTTTCCGGCTCGGGCAAGACCACTCTGGTGGAGCGGCTGATCCCAGCGCTGCGGCTCAAGGGCTTGCGCGTGTCGGTGGTGAAACACGCGCACCATCACTTTGACATTGACCACCCGGGCAAGGACACGCATCGACACCGCGAGGCAGGTGCTTTTGAAGTGGTGGTAGCGTCTGACAAACGTCTCGCGTTGATGCGCGAGTTCGAGGTGGCCAACCCTCCCTCTGTGCACCACCTTCTTGCCGAGCTGTACGAAGGCGTGGATTGGGTGTTGGTGGAGGGTTTCAAGGACTCTGATTTGCAAAAAATCGAGGTCTGGCGTGCGGCCTCCGGCAAACCTGCCCGGTACCCTGACGACGATTTCATCATTGCCGTTGCGACCGACTCACCGGGCCAATTGCCCGCAAGCACGCAATTGCAGGTGCTTGACTTGAATGACCCTGACGCGGTCGCCGACTGGTTGCTATCCCAAGGGCCACGCTTTGACTACAGTTTTGAGAATTACGCATGAGGTCTGACCGCCAGGCCCCCGCCATGAAGTCTTTGGACGATGCGCTTGCCCAATTGCTGACCCATGCCACGCCGCTGGGTGGGACGGAGCGGGTGGCCACCTTTGACGCTGATGGCCGGGTGTTGGTGCAGGATGTGGTGTCGGCCTTGCAGGTGCCACCGCATGACAACAGTTCCATGGACGGCTACGCGCTGCGCTGTGCCGACCTGGGTGCGCCTGACCTTGCACTGCCAGTGTCGCAACGCATTGCTGCCGGCAGCACTGGTACCTCGTTGGTGGCCATGACGGTGGCGCGTATCTTTACCGGTGCCCCGATGCCGCACGGTGCTGATGCCGTGGTGATGCAGGAAGACTGCGAGGTGCAGCCCGATGGCAAGGTGTGCATCAGGGCGGTTCCCAAGCCAGGTCAGTGGATTCGCCGCGCCGGTGAAGATGTCACCCAGGGTGCTGTGGTGCTCTCAAAGGGTGAGCGTTTAACGCCTGCATCGCTAGGGCTTGCGGCCAGTATTGGCATGAGCCACTTGACCGTCACGCGGCGTCCGAAGGTGGCGCTTTTCTCAACCGGCGACGAACTGGTGATGCCCGGCACGGTGGCACCGAATGACATGAAACCGGGCGCCATCTACAACTCCAACCGGTTTTTTCTGAAAGCCTTGCTGTCCCGGCTGGGTTGTGAGGTGACTGACCTGGGCATCGTGCCGGACCGCCTTGCTGCCACCACGGATGCCCTGCGCGCGGCGGCCAGCGAGCACGACCTGATTTTGACCAGCGGCGGCGTGTCTGTGGGGGAAGAAGACCACATCAAGCCCGCCGTGCAAAGCCTGGGCCAGCTGGACTTGTGGCAACTTGCCATCAAGCCAGGCAAACCCTTTGCCTATGGAAGGGTGGCAGACGCTCACTTCATTGGCCTGCCGGGCAATCCGGTGTCGAGTTTTGTGACCTTTTTGCTGTTGGTGCGGCCATTCTTGCTCACGCTGCAAGGTGTGGTGGATGTTGCTTCAAATTCAATAGCTTTCCGTGCCGATTTCACTTGGGCCAGAGGCGATAAACGCCGTGAATTCCTGCGCGCCAGGCGCAACGCGGCGGGCGGCTTGGAGCTGTTCGAGAACCAGAGTTCGGGCGTTCTGACCTCGGTGGTGTGGGGTGATGGTTTGGTGGACAACCCGCCCGGCTGCACCATTGCACCGGGTGATGTGGTGCGTTTCATTCCCTTTTCGGAGTTGCTGGCATGAAAGTCACGGTGAAATATTTTGCCTCCATCCGGGAGACCATTGGCGCAGGTAGCGAGCAGCATGACACTTCGGCAACCACGCTGGCGGCTCTGCGTGACGAACTGCTTGCCTTGGGCGGTGCACATGCAGAAAGTCTGGCGCGGGACAAGCCGTTGCGTCTGGCGCTCAACCAGGTCATGTGTGACGAGTCTGCTGCGCTGATTGAAGGCGCCGAAGTGGCCTTTTTCCCGCCAGTCACTGGCGGCTGAATCACTTCTTAATTTGTAGCTACATATGCAATAAGAATAAGGTCTAAAAGTCAATTTCATGCAAAAATATCCGCGTGTATCGATCCAGACTTCAGATTTCAACGTTGCAGAAGAGATAGCCGCGTTGCGCGCCCAGGATCCGCGCGTAGGTGCCGTGTGCAGCTTTGTTGGCACCGTGCGTGACCAGACCGCCGGTGAGCCTGGTCGCATCCGCAGCATGGAGCTGGAGCACTACCCCGGCATGACCGAAAAATCCATCGAGGCCATGGTGGATGCAGCGCATGCCAAATTTGACATTTTTGGCGCCCGCGTCATCCACCGGGTTGGCCTGCTGCAGCCGCTCGACCAGATTGTCATGGTGGCGGTGATATCGGCGCATCGGGGTGAGAGTTTTCAGGCCTGCGAGTTCTTGATGGACTACCTGAAAACCCAGGCGCCGTTCTGGAAGAAAGAGCAAACGCCTGAGGGTGCCCGCTGGGTCGATGCCCGCGTCAGTGACGATGCTGCCCTGGCCAAGTGGGGCATTGCTGCCAGCAATGGGTGAATCAGGGGTGGAGGCTAACGCAACACGCCGGTTGCCTCGGAACGGATAGCGTGTCTTGGTCGATGTTGCGGTCGGCAAAAAAGTGTTTGCAAGTGTGGATGTTTTCAGTCTGCCCGGGTAACATTCAAACACAGGGTGCCATAAAAATTGTCATTGCGGGATCGGTCATGCCCCAAAGAACCCGCCGGATAGCGAACGATCCCTCCATGCATCCAGTTAACCAGCGCCAGCCTTTGTCGGTTCTGAATCCGGGACACCACCCGTCGACTCACAGTATGCGCGCAGCCTGATCGAAGCCAGCCTTGACCCGCTGGTGATAATCAATGCAGAAGGCAAGATCACCGACGTCAAGTGACCGGGGTTATGCGGACCGGATTGGTAGGCAGTGACTTTGCTGACTACTTCACTGACCCGGCGCAGGCGCGCAAAGGCTACCGACAAGTGTTTGCCAATGGCTTCGTGACCGACTACCCGCTGGCGTGTTGCTTCGCCTTATCTTGCGTCTGCACTGCCTGCGGCTTCGCGCCAGAACACAAATGATTTGGGATCGGAATAAGGTGTCGCACCGCCACACGACGCACCGTCTCAATTCAGGTAGGCAGGGGGTGCTGCAGACGCAAAATTGTCTAGTGCGTCTGGGGTCAACTTGGTGATATCTGGCGCCGTGCTCAGATTCCACTGCGTTGCTGTCAGCGTGGATTCGAGCAGGTGCAGCAGGCTGTGAAACACCGGTTGGGCCATGGTCACTGAAAAGCTGCGCGCAGGGTTGACACCATCTGCTGCCTCCTCAAAGCCCAGGCGCAATTGCCCTGCTTGCAAGGGCGTCATGTGGACTGAACTGATCAGCAGGGGGTTGCCACCCAGCGGGAGCACAGGGGAATTGCTTTCGAACGGCTTGGAAAAATCGGCCAAGGCGAGTGCTTCTTGCTTCTTGAAGTTGGCTAAGGCATGCGGTTTGGTACTGTCGTGGCTGGCAGGCTGAGGTTGCCGGTTTACCAGTTCAGTGGTGATCTGGACCAGATTGGGCAGTAACCCCTTCATCATTCGGCGCGTCAGCCACACACGGAGTTCCTCGTTTTCAGTGGTGTTCAGGCGCAACAAAATTCGGTCCTGATGCGGCTGGTAAGTGGCCTGAAGCTGGTGAAGGATCATGGCCGGATTTTAGTTAGACACTGCCCGCACACTTGAAAGTACCGCAATTGGCCCAAGCTTCAGGCCAATCAAACCAAGGGGATGTTCATGCGTGCAGACAAATTCACGACGAAATTTCAGGAAGCCCTGGCCGATGCCCAGTCGCTGGCGCTGGGGCAGGATCACGCCTACATTGAGCCGGCCCACATGCTGGTGGCCATGCTCAAGCAAGACGATGGGCCAAAGGCCCTGTTGCAGCGCGCCGGCGTGAATGTTGCCGGGCTGTTGTCCGGCGCGGAAGCTGCCCTCAAAAAGCTCCCTCAAGTCACCGGGCAAGATCAGGTGCAGGTTGGGCGTGACATGGTCTCGTTGCTTCAAGCGGCTGAGAAGGAGTCGATCAAGCGTGGTGACAGTTTTATTGCGGGTGAGTTGTTTTTGCTGGCCCTGACCGACAGCAAGGCAGACATGGGTAACCTGGTGCGTGCCAATGGCCTCACGCGCAAGAGCCTGGAATCGGCGATAGACGCGGTGCGCGGTGGTCAGAATGTGGACAGCGCCGATGCTGAAGACCAGCGCGAGTCACTCAAGAAGTACTGCATCGACCTGACCGAGCGTGCCCGCCTGGGCAAACTCGACCCGGTGATTGGCCGTGACGATGAAATCCGCCGTGCCATCCAGGTGCTGCAGCGCCGTACCAAAAACAACCCGGTCCTGATTGGTGAACCCGGTGTCGGCAAGACCGCCATTGTGGAAGGCTTGGCGCAGCGCATTGTGGCCGGTGAAGTGCCTGAGTCGCTGAAGGGTAAACGGGTGTTGAGTCTGGACATGGCCTCGCTGCTGGCGGGCGCCAAGTTCCGGGGCGAGTTTGAAGAGCGGCTGAAAAACGTGCTGAAAGACCTGGCCAAGGACGAAGGCCAGACCATCGTCTTCATTGACGAGTTGCACACCATGGTGGGCGCCGGCAAGGCCGAGGGCGCCATGGATGCCGGCAACATGCTTAAGCCCGCGCTGGCGCGTGGGGAGTTGCACTGCGTGGGTGCCACCACGCTCGACGAGCTGCTGTCCTATACCCACGAACACGCAGGTCCGGCATCCCCTCTGATTTCCGATTTTGTCGCCGCTTACTTCGACAATTGCGACCCCGACGAACTGCAGGCCCGCGGGTCCAACACACTCTTTGCGATTGCCAATGCGCACTGGCGCCTGCTGGATGCTCCGCGCCC
>CAISLL010000207.1 GCA_903886165.1 uncultured beta proteobacterium
CGAACCTTCGACCCCTTGCACCCCATGCAAGTGCGCTACCAGGCTGCGCCACACACCGAAGCCCTACATTATAACCAAAAGACATGACAAATTCAGGTCGTGGCCGCGAGCAAATCTCGAATTGCGAAGAGTTCCTGGCGAACCTGCATCCACGGGCCAACGGGCAGTTCAATTTCCTCCGTCACTTCAGAGTCGACAAAGTCGCATAACATCGAATCACTCACTTCGATCACTTCCACGCCATCAAGCAACATTCCGCCAAAAGCGTTTCTGTCGCGCTCATGTTGCAACAGTTCCTGCATTTTGTTGCGTGCACCGCTGATGGTGAAGCCTTGGTCGTACAACAAATCGCGAATCCTGCGAATCATCAGAACTTCATGATGCTGGTAATAGCGTCGATTGCCGCGACGCTTCATCGGCCGCAGTTGCGTAAACTCCTGCTCCCAATACCGAAGCACATGAGGCTTGACGCCACACAGGTCGCCCACTTCGCCTATCGTGAAGTAACGCTTTGCAGGGATGGATGGGAGAGTTTTCTCCATGAAAATCAACGAGGTAGGCAATAAAGTTACAAGGTTACTCTAAGTTAACCTTTTCTGTAAAGCGTGAAGCGCCCTTCTTTTGAGGGCTGTTGCTCTTCGTCAAACAAGGATGGATTTGCCAGGGTGCTGATCCTGAATTTGCTCTTTGAGTTTCTGGCTTGCATGAAACGTCACGACCCGGCGCGCCTCAATCGGGATGGCCTCGCCGGTTCTCGGGTTTCGCCCAGGCCGGGGCGCCTTTGTTCGGATCTGAAAATTGCCGAATCCGGTGACCTTGACATCTTTGCCATCTACCAGACTGGCCGAAATCAGGTCGAAGAAAGCATCGATCATGTCCTTGGACTCGCGCTTGTTCAAGCCAATCTGTTCAAACAGCAATTCCGCCAGTTGCGCTTTGGTGAGTGCCGGAGTTTCAAGAGATTCAACCGTGATGTCCATGATGGCCTTGTGCTTTTTTGGTTGGGTCAAATGAGGGCTGTCAGACGCGCTGTCGTGCGCCAACTTCTTTTGCAAGATTGGCAACAATGGCAGCCACGGCTGTTTCAATCTGTTGCTCGGACAAGGTCGCGTCCTCGGAATTCAACGTCAAACGTACGGCCATACTTTTCTCGCCAGGGGATGATCGGGTGCCATTTGTGTCAGTGACCTTCGGGCGGTAGATATCAAACAACACAGCGTCGCGCAACATGCCGCCCGACGGTGCCGCCCAGATCGCCTGCATCAATGCCGCATGGCTGATATTCTCGTCAATCAGCACCGCAATGTCACGCTCAACCGGCTGCAACCGGGGGACCGAGGCGAAGCGGGGCACCGGGCGGGACAAGACCGCCGCCAGGTCAACTTCAAACATCACCGGCGCTTGCACCAGGTCATACGATTGACGCCACTTGGGATGCAGTTCACCCACAAAACCTACGGCATGGCCGCCACACAACACGCGGGCGCAGCGCCCCGGATGCATGGCCGGATGTTCGGCGGCTTCAAACGTCAAGCGCGTGGGCGCAAACAAGGTCTCCAGATCACCCTTAACGTCAAAATAGTCAACCGCTCGATCTTTGTCGCCCCAATTGGGCGCATCCACCGGCCCCAGCGCCACACCGGCTACGCGCATGGGTTGGTCAAAGCCCTGAACCGTTGTATCTGTAGCTGCCACGGACGCATCGCGCAAAAACACGCGCCCCAACTCAAAAACCCTAACGCGTTGGGCTTTTCGGTCTTGATTAAACTTCAAAACCTGTAGCAGCGAACCAAATAATGATGAGCGCATGACGCTCATTTGGCTTGCAATCGGGTTCAGCAGCTTGATCGGATGGGGGTTGCCAGCCAGTTCATGCTCCCAACGCTCTTCGACAAAACTGAAATTGATAGTTTCCTGGTATCCCAAGGCCGCCAGGGAGCGCCGCAGCGCAAATTGGCTTCGTTGGCTTTCAGATCTGATTTTCGCGGTGATGGGCGCCTGTGGTGGGGTCTGTGGCAAGTTGTGAAAACCGATCATGCGCGCCACTTCTTCGATCAGGTCTTCTTCAATCTGCAGATCAAAGCGGAATGAGGGGGCAGTGACTTCAATCACACCATCAGATTCAAGCACGGGCAAACCCAGGCCAGTGAGTGCCTTGACGCATTGCGCCTGTGTCAGGGGCATGCCCAAAACTTTGGCAGCGCGGGCTACCCGCAAAGAGACTTTGCAGGGTGTTGGCATGGCCACCTGCTGGTCATCAATCGGGCCGCACACCGTGTCGGGCGTGCCGCAGATGTCAATGATCAAC
>CAISLL010000208.1 GCA_903886165.1 uncultured beta proteobacterium
CCTGGCGGTGGGTGTCTCAGACGGGCTACCAAAATTGGTGGTCAGCCGTCTGTTGCACCCCGTCGTGTCAGAGCCAAATTTACGCATGCTGTGCCATGAAGGCGAAATTGAGGACTTGCTGGGCGACCTGGCGCTGCACCGGCTGGACGTGGTTTTTTCTGACCGGCCGGCACCGGGCAACCCCAACATCAAGCTATACAGTCACCCCATGGGGTCGTCCACCGTGGCCTGGTACGGCACACCGGCCATGGTGACCGCGGCCAGTCAGGACTTTCCGCAAAGCCTGGCAAGCGTCCCTGTGTTGCTGCCCACCGCACACACTGCGGTGCGCGCCCGGTTGGACCACTGGTTTGAGCAACGCGCCATTCGACCACGCATCGTGGGCGAATTTGAGGACAGCGCCTTGCTAAAGACCTTTGGGGCCAGCGGCATGGGCGTGTTTCCCGCCGCCGAATGGGTGCATGACAATCTGCTGTCCCACTACGCCGTCCAACGCATCGGCCCCTGCGAAGGTGTGACCGAGCACTTTTTTGCAATTGGTGCCGACAAGAAAGTGAGCCACCCCCTGGTGCAGCGCCTATTGCAAGCCGCGCTTTAGCGCCTCGCAGCTTCGCTGAATACCTCGGCTTGCGCGTTCAGCGCCACAGACTCAGGGGCGGATCTGCGACCACAGCCCGCAGAATGTCACTGCGAGATACATAACCCACAAGACGTCCAAGGTCGCCGGTAACAGGCACGCCGTCGATGCGATGCGTCAACATGGCTGCAGCGATGCGCCGAATATCGGTGACAGGATGGGCCGTGATAACCGGTGTACTCATGACGTCACCCACGAGACGCCCGAGCACTTCCATGAGCTTGCCGGTGTCAATATTGATCGCCGTCAAGAGGTCGTGTTCAGCCACCATGCCAACAAGCTGTGCCGCGTCGTCAAGCACCGGAGCCTGACGAATGTTGTGCGACTGCAAGGTTCTCCAGGCCATTCCCACCTCGTTGTTGACCCCAACACAAATCACCTCGCGCTGCATGATCTGGCCCGCATGGTAGAGCGGTCCGCGCTCAATCTCGCGTGGCAACATGGCGCGGTAAGCCTGCACCGCTTTTGCATTGGGCCGGGTCCCGGCCATGCTGAGATTGTCAAGCTGCCAGCTGATATCTTCGCGATCAATCGGACGCGATGAGCGGGCACGCGCCATCCCGCGCACACGGTTCATCTCCTCCAGCGTGCCACTGAACACCTGACCTGTGATGCCATAGACTGAAAACATTCACGGCTCCCTTGAGAGAGGAAAAAACAAGCCCGTGCTTACTGGCTCCTGGCTTCGACCTTGGCTACACGAAGGCTCAACCACATGGTTAGGGCAAGGACGCCTACCACCACACCCAGCGAGGCCAGCACCGGGATCTTGTAAATGTCGATCAGGCACATCTTGGTCCCAATGAACACCAGAATCACGGCCAGGCCATAGTTAAGCAGGTGGAACTTATTGGCCACCGCAGCCAGCAAGAAATACATGGCGCGCAGGCCAAGGATGGCAAACACATTGCTGGTCAGCACGATGAAGGGGTCGCTGGTGATGGCAAAAATGGCCGGGATCGAGTCCACTGCAAAGATCACGTCGGTGAGTGCGATCAGGCAAATCACCATGAACAGCGGCGTCGCTATTTTTTTGCCGTTTTCCATCGTCCAGAATTTCTCGCCGTCGTAGTTTTTGCTGACTGGTAGCAGTTTGCGCAGGAGTTTTAACGCAGGGTTGTCGTTCAGGTCTGGTTCTTTGCCGGCAGCCCACCACATCTTCACACCGGTGAGGATCAGGAAGGCCCCGAACACATACAAAACCCAATGGAACTCGGCCAGCAACCAGCCGCCCACCAGAATCATGAGGGTGCGCAACACAATCGCACCGATGATGCCGATCATCAGCACCCGTTTCTGAAACTGCGTGGGCACCGAGAAGTAGGTGAAGATCATCAAGAACACAAAGATGTTGTCCACCGCCAGCGATTTCTCAATCAGATAGCCGGTCAGAAACTCAAGGGATTTGGTGTTGGCGATTTCGCTTGAACCCGTGCTGTCTTTTACTGCCCACCAGAACAGGCCATTGAACAGGAAGCTCAGGGCAACCCAGACCATCGTCCAGTTGAATGCTTCTTTGACACCAATGTCGTGAGCGCCCTGTTTTTTAAGCACCACAAAATCGATAAAAAGCGACACCAGCACGATGCCGCCAAAGGTGGCCCAGAGCCACAGGGGTGCAATTGTTTGCATGGAGAACCTCGTAAGTTATGGATCAACAACTGTCTTGGGTGGCATTAAGCGCACCGCAGGCAAAAACACAGCTGCACAGAGTGGCCAAAGTTTAGCCAGTTAACACCACTTTTATGCTGAATAAATACGCAATATAGTTCGGATAAACAAGAGTGTCATGGCGCATTTTCCTGCTTCACCCAGACTGCCAGAGGCGGCATCATCGCCACATCACAACACCGGTACATCGGCCTTCCAATGCTCTATGCGATTTCATGGTTTTTAGTTTTGACGCTACTGGCGGC
>CAISLL010000209.1 GCA_903886165.1 uncultured beta proteobacterium
GTGATCGAGGTCAACGTGCATCCAGTCACCAACTGGAAAGAATTGGTAGCCAACACCGAATTCTTGTACAACGCAGCGTTCGAGTCGCGCTTGAGTGCCGAGAAGTTCATGACCGACGGCCGCCACACCGGCACCGGTGGTGGCAACCACTTTGTCATGGGCGGCGCCACGCCAGCGGACAGCCCGTTTTTGCGCAAGCCCGAATTGCTCGCCAGCCTGCTGCTGTATTGGCATAACCACCCATCACTAAGCTACCTGTTCAGCGGCATGTTTGTTGGACCCACCAGCCAGGCGCCACGCGTGGATGAGGCCCGCAACGACCAGCTTTACGAACTTGAAATCGCCATCGAGCAAATCTACAAGAACCGTGAGCTTTACGGCCAAAGTATGCCGCCCTGGCTGATTGACCGCACGCTTCGCAATATCCTGATCGATGCCACCGGCAACACGCACCGCAGCGAAATCTCGATTGACAAAATGTATTCGCCGGACTCTGCCACTGGCCGGTTGGGCTTGCTGGGGATGCGTGCGTTCGAGATGCCGCCACACCCCCACATGAGCAGTGCACAGCAGTTGCTGTTGCGCGCCCTGATTGCCCGCTTCTGGAAAACACCTTACCGTGCCCCTGCAACGCGTTGGGGCACCGAGCTGCATGACCGGTTCATGCTGCCGGCCTTCATTGACCTGGACTTCAAGGATGTGCTGGAGGAAATGCGCGACGCCGGTTATGCCTTTGACGACAGCTGGTTTGCACCGCACGTGGAGTTCCGCTTCCCGTTGATCGGCAGCATCTGCTCGGCTGGCATCGAACTGACCTTGCGCAACGCATTGGAGCCCTGGCATGTGATGGGCGAAGAAGGCGCGCCCGGCGGCACCGCGCGTTATGTTGATTCATCACTTGAGCGCATTGAGGTGCGCGTGACCGGACTCAATGAAAGCCGCTATGTGGTCACGTGCAACGGTCATGCCCTGCCTTTGCAGCCGACCGGCGTGGTGGGTGAGTATGTGGCAGGTGTGCGCTACAAGGCCTGGAATCCGCCAAGCAGCCTGCACCCCAGCATTGGTGTGCACGCACCGCTGACCTTTGACATTGTGGACACCTGGATGAAACGCTCCTTGGGCGGTTGTCAGTACCACGTGTCACACCCGGGCGGTTTGAGTTATGAGTCGCTGCCGGTCAACGCCAATGAGGCAGAGAGTCGGCGCATGTCGCGCTTTGTTGCCATGGGTCACACGCCGGGCAAGATGGCCGTGCCCCCGGCCACCATCAACGTGCCAGGTAGCCGTGAATTTCCGTTCACATTGGACTTGCGGAGGGTGTAGGGTTTTTCAGCAACTTCGGGGTCGGATTCGTCCATTTGCCAATGACGAATGCGCCCTGAGCTGCCGCAATATTGGCCCAAATTAGGTCACAGGCACTAATATTTGCTGCGCCGCAACAAATATTTGCCCATGCGGGTAAATTTTCTCTACAATAAGTTCCATGCTGCACCGCAACATAGGCGATCCACCGGATCTGTGCAGGCAGCAAGCAATTTATTAACCTGGGAAAATGAAATGAACAATACCGCTGAAAAACTCGTCGCTACTTCTAAAGCCACCCTGGAAGCTGCTCAAGCGCTTGCTACCAAGGCGCAAGCTGATGTCGAAAAGCTCGTTGACCTGAACATGGCCACTTCCAAGAGCGTTCTGGGCGAGTCTTTTGCACACGCCAAAGCAGTTCTGGGTGCCAAAGACGCACAAGAAGTTGCCGCCCTGCAAGCTGGCCTGGCCAAGCCGATGGCTGAAAAGACTGCAGCTTACGCACAGGATTTCCAGAAAATCGTGGCGAGCGCCAGCGAAGAATTCTCCAAGGCAGCCCAGGCCAACATGGCTGATGTGCAAAAAGGCTTCGCCACACTGTTGGAAAATGCCACCCAAAACGCACCTGCCGGTACCGAGTCCGCAGTGGCCTTTTTCAACAACGCCATGGCCGCTGGTCAAAACGCATTGACATCGGCTCAAAACTCGGCCAAGCAAGCTATTGAAGCGGCTCAGGCAAACTTCAACGCAGTGACTGCCCAGGCTACCGAGGCGATCAAAAAGGCCACCAAGTCTGCCTGATCATCCTTTGATTTGGAGACCATGACAAAAACGGCACTTACAGGTGCCGTTTTTTTCGGATTTCCAGGTCGACTGACAGCAAAGCCTGCCATTCCGTTGCCATCAAGTCAGCTAGATATGCAAGCACCGACGAAATCCCCACCAAGGTTCAACGAAGCCGTCGAGCTTCCTGATCAACGCAATTTAGTGCTGGAAGAAGTCAACTTCAAATGGCTGATGGCTGGCGTGGGGTGGTGTGTCGACATGTCAAGGTTTCGTAGCGACCTGGTGTACGCTAGTCACTATCTGAACCTTGCAAAGTCGTCCGAATCCATGGAGTTGCGAAACTGTGCTTGCCAACTGCAGCAGCAGATGGGCATTGACTGGCAATAATCCCTTCTGCCCGCACAAAGTCGCCGTGCCACTGTATCTGGCGCCGCCTAGCTGCGCTCCTTGAGTGCTGCTTGCACTTCCCCGGCGTTCATGCCAAGCGAGTCTGCAAACTGTGCCACGCTCTTGCCACTGGCTTCAAACGCCTTTTTCAGTGCAGTGTGACGGGCACGCTGCATTTCAACTTCAGCCAGCGCCTCATCGAGAACCAATTGAACAGCCTCGGAAGGTGTGCCAATACACGCCAGGTAGTCTTGCCTGGAATAACCGGAGCGCCGAAACGCCCCGATTAACTGCGCCCGCAACTTGGGACGCAGGTCTTCAGTGCTGCGGGTCTGGCGGCGCTGAAACAACTCAACGATTGACAAAAACACGTGCTCGGGTGCCACGTCTTCAACGGCGGCACCGGTAAGGTCTTGGCGTCTCTGGCCAGCCGCCACGCTCTGCAGGTAACGACTGGAGCGGGTGTGCACCGCCAGTGCCAGCTTGAGTGTGTCACGCTTGAAGTCCTGCGGATGGGCCGCCAGCAGTTCCTGAAAGATACCCAGTTTAAGTGGTACGAACCGCTCGCCAAAGAGATGCGGATAGAACTCGAAGAGTTTTTCAAGTACAGGCTGAACCAACTCGAACTTGTTTTTTGACTTGGCAGGGCTCGCGCCACCAGACGCCTCCTCGGTGATGTCGGAAGTGACTGACACAGGTGCATCCAAGTGCAAGTGGGCAACTGGTGTGGCAATTTCTTGAATGGGATCGGTCATAGCTTGAATCAATTTACATAACCCTTGATTGTCAACGAAACCGGCACATCACTGGCATACTAAGGCAAATGAAAGACGCCTTCCAAGTGCAGACCGGCAATGCCCGCCTCGAATCACACAGTGTGGCCGCACTCGCGCAGGCAACACAGGCGAGGGTCGGGCATTATGACGAGCTGCGCGGCTCGGTTGCCCGCGACCATTCGGCTGATACTGCAACACTGTCGGAGCCAGGCTCGGTCAATGAACAGATGGCGGAGGTCTGGCGCGGCTTTTTTTCGACGCTGCAAAACGACACTGCCTCCGACATGGACCAGCGTGCAGTCAATCTGGCGCGCCAGGTGCGGGACAACGGCATCACCTACAACGTCTATGCCGATGAGAATGGACCGCAACGCCCCTGGTCGCTTGACCTGTTTCCACTGATCGTCGACGCACAAGGATGGCAACACATTGAAGCCGGTGTGTTGCAGCGCATTCGCTTGCTTGAACGCGTCATGGCCGATGTATATGGGCCACAAACACTCTTGCATGCCGGTTTCCTGCCTCCCGCCCTGGTCTATGCGCACCCTGGTTACCTGCGTGCCATGCATGGCGTTGAACCGGTGGGTGGGCGGTACCTGCACATTGCCGCATTTGATCTGGCACGCGGGCCCGATGGCAACTGGTGGGTCGAGGCGCAACGCAGTCAGGCGCCATCGGGTCTGGGCTATTTGCTGGAGAACCGGCTGGCCATCTCGGCGCAATTTCCGCAAGCCTTTCAGACCCTGCGGGTACAGCGGCTGGCCAGTACCTACCAGGCCCTGATGGACAGCCTGAAGGCCATGAGCCCCGCTGGCTCAGACGCCCACCTGGCACTGCTGACGCCTGGCCCCTATAACGAGACCTATTTTGAGCACGCGTTTCTGGCACGTTACCTCGGCCTGACGCTGGTCGAAGGCAGTGATTTGCTGGTGCGTGACGAGTGTCTTTTCCTCAAGACCCTGAAGGGCCTGGTGCCGGTGCATGGCTTGCTCAAACGCGTGGATGACCAGTATCTGGACCCGCTGGAATTGCGCGCTGACTCGACGCTTGGGGTGCCCGGTTTGCTGCAAGCCATACGCGCCGGCAATGTACTGGTGGCCAATGCCCCGGGGTCGGCTTTTCTGGAGTCACCCGCCCTGCTCGGGTTCCTGCCTGGGTTGTCACGCCATTTGCTGGGCGAACAACTGGCCCTGCCGTCCATGCCCACCTGGTGGTGTGGGGAGCGCAGCGCCATGGAAGATGCACTGCCGCGCTTGACCGACTGTGCCATCAAATCGACCTACCCCGCCAGCACCGAGCACGGCAGTTTTGAATCGGTACTGGGTGGCAGGCTCAGTGCCCGCGCGCTTGATGAGTGGTCCGGGCGCATTGTCCGCCAGCCAGAAGAACACACGGTGCAGAACTACACACCACTGTCCCAGTTGCCTACCTGGCAGGCGCCAGCCAAACCCGGTGCTGGTGACAGCGGCAGGCTGTTGACGCGCTCGGTCATGCTGCGGGTGTTTGCGGTGTCTGATGGCGCCCGGGGCTGGCGTGTGCTGCCGGGTGGCCTCGCACGTGTTGCCGGTGTCGGGCAAGAGATCACCTCCATGCAGCGTGGCGGCAGCAGTGCAGATGTCTGGGCACTGACCCGTGGTGAGGTGGACCGCAGCACCTTGCTGGCACCGCACCTGACGCCTGAGTCGCTGATGCAGCGCAAGCGGCTCATCACCAGCCGTGCCGCCGAGAACCTCTTTTGGCTGGGTCGCTACACCGAACGGGCTGAAAATGCGATCCGCTTGGCACGACTGACGCTTGAGTGCCTGCACGGTGATCAACAATCTTCTGCCCCGCTGTTGACGTGGCTCAGCCAGATGGCGCTGGCCAATACCCTGGTGCTGCCCGGTGTGCCGACCGCCCTGCAGGCTCCAAGGGTGTTTGAACGCAGCCTGATAGACAGCCTGGGCAGCAGTGTGGGCGCCACCAGCGTTGGCTATTACCTGCGCGCACTCAAACTGGCGGGCTCCACTGTGCGTGAAAGACTTTCACAGGAACACTGGCGCATCATCAACCGCTGCGAAGAAGAGTTGTTCGAGCGCTGCGCGGCACAGCGCCAGCGCCCCGATTTCCCGGCGCTGCAAGCGCTGCAAATTCTGAAGGACACCAGCGACCACATGGCAGCCATCACCGGGGCTCAAACCGACCGCATGACGCGGGACGACGGTTGGCGCCTGCTCAGTATCGGGCGCCACATTGAACGGCTTGGATTCATGTCGTCTGCCCTGCTGCGCGGCATCGACACCGGAAGTCTGCACACGGCAGGCGGCTTTGAC
Source organism: uncultured beta proteobacterium (assembly GCA_903886165.1). Taxonomy (GTDB): domain Bacteria; phylum Pseudomonadota; class Gammaproteobacteria; order Burkholderiales; family Burkholderiaceae_C; genus Rhodoferax. The sequence continues at coordinate 5,564 of CAISLL010000209.1, forward strand.
GCCATGATCGAGTTGTTTGACAGCGCCATCACCTTTCATGCGCAGTTCCAGCAAAGCCGCGACATGGCAGCGCTGGTGGACCTGCTGGTGATCGACCGCGACAACCCTCGCTCGATTGCCTGGATTGCACACACCCTGCGCGGGCGCCTCGCCAGGCTTGCTGGCAGCGAACCCAATCGGCTCTGCCCACTGTCACTGAAGGTGCCCAACCCCGGCGCCTGGGGCCTCGCGCAGCTGTGTGAAAGTGCGCCGGATCTCGTCACAGCAGCCCAGGATGCAGTTGGCGCCAAGGGGACCGCCGGGCGGCCTCCGGGTTACCAACTGCTCAAAGAAACGCTGTCGCAATGCGTGCAGGCCAGTTTCCTGGTGTCTGACGAGATCAGCGCCACCTATTTCACCCACAGCGGCATGGCCAATCAAAGCGTGGGTGCCACATGAGGCTGCGCGTCACGCACGAAACCGTTTATGACTATGTGCCGGCCGTGGAGACCGCCCAACACATGGCTTACCTGACGCCTCTTGAAACGGCCACACAGCGGTTGCGCAGCCACAGCCTGCAGGTGCAACCGAGGCCAGCCCAGATCAGCACCACGCCCGATGTCTTTGGCAACACACGCAGCTTTTTCTCGCTGCAGGTACCACACACCCGTCTGCGGGTTGTGGCTGAGAGCGAGGTGATCACGCAGGCCGCGAAACTGCCTGACAGCTGCATTGGGTGGGATCAAATGCGTGAGCGCTTTCGGTATCAGGCGCATGCCGACTTTGACGCAGCGAACGAGTTCGTGTTTGCATCTCCCATGGCGCCGCGTCATGCGGATTTCGCCGCGTATGCACGGCCCAGCTTCGTTGCAGGCGCCGGTTTGCTTGATGCCTCGCTGGACTTGATGCATAGAATCTACCGCGACTTCATCTACGAAAGCCAAAGTACACAGGTCAACACCCCGGCACTGGAGGCACTGGCGCAACGCAAGGGCGTGTGTCAGGACTTTGCGCATATCCTGATTGCTTGCCTTCGCAGCACGGGCTTGCCGGCGCGGTATGTGAGTGGCTATTTGCTGACCGTCCCGGCGCCAGGCACAGTCAAACTCAAAGGCAGTGACGCCTCACACGCCTGGGCTTCGGTCTACGTGCCCGATTTGCCCGTAGGGCCAGGCTGGGTTGACCTCGACCCTACCAATGACCGCGCCGGTTGGCCGTCACCTGGCGCAGATTACGTGACGCTGGCCATTGGACGGGATTTCTCTGATGTGTCGCCCATGCGGGGCGTCATTCATGGAGGGGCCAGTCACATTCTCAGCGTGGGTGTCAGTGTCGAGCCGGTAGAGGACATGGCGGGCATGCTGCCAGCGCAGACGCAAAATCGGCCACTAGTTTCTGGCGAACTGCAGGATCCAAGGCAAAATCAGGGCCAGTCGCAAAGCCAGTCTTGAAGCCAACCCGGGTAACGGGCCTCGATCAGGCTGGATGAGCGCATGGACTTGATAAAAGGTATAGCTACCTATTCATGTAAATAGAGGGCTATGTCCCATTTTTTCACAAAATTAGATAGAGGTATACCCCATGAGCATTTACGAAAAACTCGCACAACTCGGCATCAACCTGCCACCTGTGGCAATCCCGGCAGCGGCCTATGTACCTTTTGTCCAGACCGGCAATCTGGTTTTTTTAAGCGGCCACATTGCCAAGAAGGACGGCAAGGTGTGGGTTGGCCAGTTTGGAAAAAACATCACGACCGACGAAGGCAAGGCAGCCGCCAGGGCCGTGGCCATTGATCTGATGGGCACCTTGCACGCCGCAGTGGGTGATCTGAACCGGATCACACGCATCGTCAAACTGATGTCACTGGTGAATTCCAGTAACGACTTTACCGAACAACACCTGGTCACCAATGGTGCCAGCGAGTTGTTTGGCGAGGTGTTTGGCGACAAGGGCGCACATGCCCGCAGTGCCTTTGGTGTGGCGCAAATCCCGCTGGGCGCGTGTGTCGAGATTGAACTGATTGCCGAAGTGGCGTGACGCCACCGCTGTTGGATTAAAACGTTTCCCAGCCTGAATCAGCAGTTGCCAGCTTAGGCTGCGTCGTCTTTGGCGGCGCCGGGCGGGGCGCGGGTTTTGCCAGCGCAAGGTTGCCGCGTGCTGATGTCGGACTGGCCGGTTTTTTGACTGTCCCCAACTGCTTGGCGGCCGGACGCGCCGCGAGTGTCGGTCTGGCTTGCGGCTGCGCGAGTTGGGCTGGACGCTTGTGGGTCAGCTGCTGTGGCTTGGGTGTGA
>CAISLL010000210.1 GCA_903886165.1 uncultured beta proteobacterium
CAGCTTTGCCCCCAGCAACGACCTGCTGCTGCACCGCAGTTACAACCGCGACTGCCGCACCCATTGGGGCCTCACCAGCGCGCGGCAAAGTCATCTGCACCAGCGTGCGCATCTGGATGCCTTGCTGGAACACATTCGTCAACAGGGGGCGGTGAAATCATCCGACTTTGAACGCAAGGATGCCCAAGGCTCGGCCTGGTGGGGCTGGAAGGATGAGAAGCGCTGGCTGGAGGCGCTGTTTGCCTCCGGTGAATTGATGGTGGCACGGCGCGAGAAATTTCAGCGCGTGTATGACCTGGCCGAGCGGGTGGCGCCGCAACTGTCCGCGCCGCCCACCGCACCCACCGCACCCACAGCGCCTGTTGCAGTGGCACAGCAGTTCCTTGAAAAGTCCATTGCCGCGCTGGGCATCACCCAGGCACGCTGGGTGCATGACTACTTTCGCATGAAACCGCGCCTGAAAGATGCCGATTTGACGCCGTTGGTGGCGAGCGGCACTGTGCTGCAGGTGACGGTGCAGGGCTGGGATGCGCCGGGGTATGTGCATGCCAGTCAGGCATCTCTGCTGAAAAAGGTGGTGGCGGGCACGCTGGCGGCCACCCACACCGCGCTGTTGTCGCCGTTCGACCCGGTGGTGTGGGACCGCGAGCGCGTCGCCACAATGTTTGACTTTGACTATCGGTTGGAGTGTTATACCCCCCAAGCCAAGCGGGTGTATGGTTATTTTGTGTTGCCGATTCTGTGCAGGGGCCAGTTGATTGGTCGCCTGGATGCCAAGGCGCACCGGGCCCAAGGTGTGTTCGAGGTCAAGTCACTTTTCCCGCAACCCGGCATGTGCTGGAGCGAAGCCCAGGTGCATGACGTGGCCGGTGCCATTTGGCAAAGTGCGCAGTGGCACGGCACGCCTGAGGTGAAAATCACGCATGCCCAGAGCGCCCCACTGGCTGGCGCTCTGCGTCAGGCCCTCAAGGCCATCAAAATGGAGTCTCCTTGTCTATGAATGTTGTGTTTGACTTTGGTGCCGTGCTGTTCACTTGGCAACCCGGCAAATTGTTGCTGAAGGCTTTTCCTGAGCGCGCGGCAACCAAGCAGGATGCGGCGAAGCTCTCACACCAGATGTTTGGCCACTCCGACTGGCACGACTTTGACCGGGGTGTTCTGGCGATGGATGCAGTCATTGCCCGCACCGCCAGCCGACTTGATTTACCCGCCGATGCCATGGGCGATCTGGTGCGCGGCATTGGCGAACAACTGACGCCGATCCAGGAGACCGTGGCGCTGCTGCAGCTGTTGCACACACGCCGGCAGGCGAAGGAGGGCGTGGCGGGGTTGTACTACCTGTCGAATATGCCCGAACCCTATGCCCGATTTCTTGAAGGCCAGCACCCTTTCCTGCGCTGTTTTGATGGGGGCATTTTTTCGGGCGATGTGCACCACATCAAACCCCAGCCAGAAATTTACGAACTGCTGGAAAGACGTTATGCGCTTCGCCCAGCCCGGACAGTCTTTATCGACGACCTGTCAAACAACGTGGATGCGGCCACCGAGCGTGGCTGGCAGGGCATCCGGTTTGAGTCAGCGGCGCAGTTGCGGGCTCAGTTGTGGCCAATGCTGGCGCTTGCCGAGGGTGATCGGCGTGACAGGTAGCTGGTGGCAAAGCCGCGCAGGGTGGCCTGGTACAGCGCCGGGTTGACCTGGTTCAGGTCGCTGTGGGCGGCACCTTCTATGACAATCCATTGCTTGGGTGCATTCGCTGCGGCAAACAGTTGCTGCCCCAATTCAATGGGAATGGTGGTGTCTTGGTTGCCATGCAGCATCAACAGCGGAACCTGCACCTTGCTGATTTTGTCGACCGAGGCAAACTGCTGGTTGTTGAACAAGTTCAGCAGCCGAGCCAGCCAGCCCGAGGCATGGGCCACACCGGTGAAACTGGTGAAAGCGGATTCCAGTACCAGACCGCCAAGCTCAGCGGGCGTCAAATGGCTGGCCAAATCCACCGCCACGCCGCTGCCCATGGAGTGGCCGTAGATCACACGTCGAGCGGCGTCGGGCTGGCGCTTTTTGAGTTCGTCCCAAGCCAGCAGAGCGTCTTGACGGATGCTTGTTTCAGAGGGGGTGATCACGCTGCTCTCGCCCCAGCCTCGGTAGTCCACCGCAAGCACAGAAAAGCCAGCCTCGCGCAAGGCCCCGATCTTGTGCACATTGCCAAACAGGTTGCGAAAGGTGCCGTGCAGATACAGGAGAGTGGGGGCGCCCGGCGCGCTGTGGGGTAGCCACCAGATGGCCAGGTGTTGCGGCGCGCCGGCGCCTGGCACGACGATAAAATAGCGCTCATCACCCGCGCGCAAACCTGAAAAATCCGTTGGCGTGCCGACGGTTGGACGGTAAATGACCAGGCGTTGCTGCATGTCCAGCCAGGCGCAGCCGCTGCTGACCAGCAGTGCCAGCAGCATGGTTGCACGCACAAAGACCACCGTTACACTCTGCTCCGCGCCCCGTTTGCTCATCATTTGACTATCCATGAAAAAATTGATCCGCTTCCTCCTCGCCTTGATTGTGTCCCAACTGGCACCGCTGGCATGGGCCCAGAATGAAAGCACATGGCTGAGCGAGCCCGGCATGAAGCTTGACCTGCAAATGAGCCCGTACTCGTACCATTTTTCACCCAGCGATGACCATAAACCTGTGTTCATGGTCGGGCTGGAGCGTGAGCATGTCAGCGGCAAGCTCGACGGGCTCACCTTCTTCAGCAACTCCTTTGGCCAGGAATGTGTCTACATCTACCCGTGGGGCGGTGTTTACAAGCACATTCTGGGCGTCGAGCCCTTGTCGTTCAAATGGACGGCTGGCCTGCTGTACGGTTACAAAGAGCCCTACGAAAACAAGGTTCCGCTGAATTACAAGGGATTTTCACCCGGTGCCATCATTGCGCTGGCCTACGAATTCAAGCCCGGCTGGTCAGCCCAGGTGAATGCGCTGGGTACGGCGGCGCTGATGTTTCAGCTCAATGTCCGGCTCAAATAGACAATCCACCCATGACCGGGCAACTTTATGAAAAACACCCAAATCGGTTTCGCATGGCGATCGATCCTGATCACCGTCGCTGCGGTCGTTGCCCTCATTGCCGTTCTTGGCACACTGCTGCCAAGGGGTTACAAGGACGATTTGAGCAGCATTGGAAAAGGCACTGGCACGGTGGTGCTGATCCACAACAAGAATGGGGCAAAGAGCCTTGAGCTGATGGGTGTGGTGGACAAAGTCCGGTCTGATTTTCAAGACCGCGTCGATTTTTTGATTGCTGAGGTGGACACGGCCAGTGGCAGAGCTTTCATGCAGTCGCAACAAGTGACCAACGTCGGACTGATTTTTTTCTCCCCTGCCGGTGAACGTTTACGTTTTGTTGACGGCCCGGTCGACAAAGCTGGGCTGCGTGCCGAATTGGACCGCGCGTTTCCTAAGCCGAACTGAAATCGGCCATCATTCCTGATGAAAAGACCCTGTTTGAGCTGTCGTTTTTTTACGTGCGCCGCTGTCGCAACCCTGTTTTTCACGTTAACACCGCTCCTGTGGGCGCAGGAAGTTGCTGAACCCGCTGAACCTGCTTTCGCAGGGCAGGCCGACCAGCCGGGTGAAGTCGTTTTGCAAGGCAAGGTCACCTACTATGGCCGCAGACATGCCGGACGCAGGACGGCCAACGGTGAGCGGTTCGACCCGAATGCACTCACGATGGCGCATCGCACACTGCCGTTTGGTACGCTGGTGCGGGTGACCAATGTGCGCAACAACCTGAGTGTGGTTGTGCGTGTCAACGACCGCGGGCCAGTGTCGCCCAAGCGTGTGGGGGATCTGACCTTGGCAGCGGCTGGCAAGATCAGCATGCTTCGCGCTGGCGTGGCAGACGTCATGCTTGAAGTTGTGAACGAAATATTGCCGAGCAAAGACGAAAAATCCTGAGCAAGTGGCAAACCTGTTCTGCGATAGATTTATAAGAAACCAGCCTCTAGTTCTTATAAAACATGTGTTTATAGCTATATATTACATAGTAAAAACCCCGCAAGGCTCTCGCTTTGCGGGGTTTTTGTTTGTGTCGAGAACTCGGAAGCAAGGAGCTTTTTACATGCCCATGCCGCCCATACCACCCATACCACCCATGCCACCCATGTCGCCACCACCCATGCCGCCACCGGATTCAGACTTTGGAGACTCGGACACCATGCACTCGGTGGTCAACATCAGCGAAGCCACAGACGCTGCGTTTTGCAGAGCCGTGCGGGTCACCTTGGTTGGGTCCAGAATACCCATTTCAATCATGTCACCATAGGTGTCGTTGGCAGCGTTGAAGCCGTAGTTGCCCGTGCCAGCCAACACGGCGTTCACCACCACAGAGGCTTCGCCGCCTGCGTTGTAAACGATTTCGCGCAGAGGTGCCTCAATGGCTTTGAGCACCAAGGCAATGCCGTGGTCCTGGTCAGCGTTGTCGCCCTTGATGACGCCAGCGGTTTGTTTGGCGCGCAGCAGAGCCACGCCACCACCAGCCACGATGCCTTCTTCCACTGCAGCGCGGGTAGCGTGCAGGGCGTCTTCCACGCGGGCTTTCTTTTCCTTCATCTCGACTTCGGTGGCAGCGCCAACCTTGATCACGGCCACACCGCCAGCCAGCTTGGCCACGCGCTCTTGCAGTTTTTCACGGTCGTAGTCGGAAGTCGCTTCTTCGATTTGCACGCGCACTTGCTTCACGCGGGCTTCGATGTCAACTGCAGGGCCGGCACCGTCGATGATGATGGTGTTTTCCTTGCTGACTTCGATGCGTTTGGCCGAACCCAGGTCAGCCAGCGTCACCTTTTCAAGTGTCAAGCCAACTTCTTCAGCGATGACCTTGCCACCTGTCAGGATGGCGATGTCTTCCAGCATGGCCTTGCGACGGTCGCCAAAACCTGGGGCCTTGACAGCCACAACCTTCAGGATGCCACGGATGGTGTTGACCACCAAAGTTGCCAGGGCTTCGCCATCGACATCTTCAGCAATGATCAGCAGCGGGCGGCCCGACTTGGCGACTTGCTCAAGGGTAGGCAGCAGGTCACGGATATTGCTGATTTTTTTGTCGTACAACAACACAAACGGGTTGTCCAGCAAAGCGGCTTGTTTTTCGGGGTTGTTGATGAAGTAGGGCGACAGGTAGCCACGGTCAAACTGCATGCCTTCAACGACTTCAAGTTCGCTGTCCAGGGACTTGCCGTCTTCCACGGTGATCACGCCTTCTTTGCCCACTTTGTCCATGGCATCTGCAATGATCTTGCCAATGGTTTCGTCAGAGTTGGCCGAGATCGAGCCGACTTGTGCGATTTCCTTGGAAGTGGTGGTGGCTTTGGAAGCCTTCTTCAGCTCGGCAACCAGGGAGGTCACAGCCTTGTCGATACCGCGCTTCAGGTCCATCGGGTTCATGCCGGCGGCCACGTATTTCATGCCTTCGCGCACGATGGCTTGTGCCAGCACGGTGGCAGTGGTGGTGCCGTCGCCAGCGATGTCAGACGTCTTGGAAGCGACTTCCTTGACCATCTGCGCACCCATGTTCTGCAACTTGTCTTTCAGTTCGATTTCCTTGGCCACAGACACGCCGTCTTTGGTCACGGTGGGGGCGCCAAAAGAGCGCTCCAGAACCACGTTGCGGCCTTTAGGGCCCAGGGTCACTTTGACCGCGTTGGCCAAAATGTTCACGCCTTCAACCATGCGTGCGCGGGCTTCGCCGCCGAAAATTACGTCTTTTGCTGCCATGTGTGGCTCCTAATAAATTTAAGTGAAATTAACTTCTAGCCGGCATAAAGTATGCGTAGCTAGCTATTGATTTGATGCGTACTGAATTATTTCTCAACGACTGCGAACAGATCGTCTTCTTTCATGACGAGCAACTCGTCGCCGTCGACCTTGACAGTCTGGCCGCTGTACTTGCCAAACAACACGCGGTCACCCACCTTAACGCTCATGGCACCGAGTTCGCCCTTGTCGTTTTTCTTGCCTGGGCCAACGGCCAACACTTCACCTTGATCAGGCTTTTCAGCAGCGCTGTCAGGAATGACGATGCCGGAGGCTGTTTTGGTTTCGTTTTCTACGCGTTTGACAATCACGCGGTCATGCAGGGGACGTAGTTTCATAGTGACTCCTATAAAGTTTGAAGCAAGGGGTTTAACAACACAGGCCGCACAACGGATGTCGTGTGGCCTAGTAACTCTTAGAGTGGTTGCTGACAGACTAGGCTGTTAGCACTCAACTCCAATGAGTGCTAATGATAAGGGCGTTTGCTGGGATTTCAAGGCCCCGACTTGCGATTAGCCTCACTTTTAGCGCGACGGTGGCTGTCATCCTGGGTTTTTCTTCCGGCATTGCGCAGGTCAACTCTTCAGCAGCTTGAAGCTGATCTGATACCGGTAAAAGTCAATCGTTGGCGTTGCAGTCAAGGCGCGGCGTCTTTTTGTGGTGGTCTTTCGCACCGAGATATCGGGATACATCCCTTTTGCAATGGCGATGTCTTGCACTGAATGTGTCTTGCCACACAGACGCGCCATTGAGGCAAATTTACGATGCCCAGCAGTTCATTTACTTCCAGGAAATCACCATGTCTGTCTCTACCCGTCGTCGTTTCATCGAAATCGTGCCATTCGCAGGCCTTGCTTTTGTGGCGGCTTGCTCGCCCAAGGTGGAAGCGCCTGTGGCTGTGCTGCCAACGCCGGCCGCACCTGAACCGGTGATGCCCAGTCCGGTGGTGCCAAGCCCGGCCCCGCCTGAACCCATGCCAGCAACGACTGCCGGCATGCCCATGGTGGGTGAGAAAGATGCGCAGGCGGTCGCGCTGAATTATGTGGATGACGCCGCGCGCGCCAACACCACCAAAGTTGCCAACCATGTGGCCGGCAGTCAGTGCAACAACTGTGCCTTGTATTCAGGCAAGGCGGGCGACGCCGCGGGCATGTGTCCGTTGTTCCCGGGCAAACATGTGGCGGCCAAAGGGTGGTGCAGTTCCTGGGTTAAAAAGGCCTGATTTTTCCGGGTCTGAACCGACCCTGGGGATGACCATGTGTTGAACGCGCAGGGCGGAGATCAGGCACACTCAGTGCCTTATTGGTTTTGCGAGTTTTTACATGATTTACGCGATTCTTAAAACCCTGCACCTGTTTTCCATCATTGTCTGGATTGGCGGCATGGTGTTTGCCCATTTCTTTTTGCGCCCCGCCGTTGGTGTGCTGGAGCCTGCGCAGCGTGTGCGGCTGATGCACGCGGTGCTGGGGCGCTTTTTTGCAGCGGTGCTTGTGGCTTCTTCCCTGGCACTGGTCACCGGGGTCTGGATGATCGGTCGCATGGCGAAACAAATGGTGCAGGCGGGGGTGTCATTCAATATGCCGCTGGAGTGGACGGTGATGGCCACGCTTGGCATTCTCATGCTGCTGATTTTCGGGTACATCCGTTTCTCCCTTTACAAGCGCCTGAGCCGCGCGGTGCAGGTCCTTGACTGGCCTGCCGGGGCGGCGGTGTTGGCGCAGATCAGGTCATGGGTGTCGGTAAACCTTGTTTTGGGCGTGTTGATTGTGCTGGTGACCATGCTCGTCGGGTCGATCTGACGCACCCATGAATCCCGACGCACATCACTTGTGGCGTGCGCCACGCTGGGCGCTGGCGGTGCTGCTGGCCACCCTGGGCATGCTGGGGCCATTTTCCATTGATACCTACATTCCGGCGTTTTCCGGCATTGCAAGCTCGCTGGACGCCACACCCTTGCAAATGCAGCAAACGCTGTCGGCTTACCTGTTTGGCTTTGCCTTCATGAGCCTGTTTCACGGGGCCTTGTCAGACAGCGTTGGGCGCAGGCCGGTGGTGTTGTGGGGCCTGGCAGCTTTCACGCTGGCCTCGCTGGGCTGCGCGCTTTCGCAAAGCATCGGTCAACTGGTGTTTTTCAGGGCGGTGCAGGGCTTAAGCACCGGTGCCGGCATTGTGGTGTCGCGCGCGGTGGTGCGTGACATGTTTCCCCCGGCACAGGCGCAGCGGGTCATGAGCCAGATCACCATTTATTTTGGTGTGGCGCCGGCCATCGCGCCGATGATTGGCGGGGTGCTGTTTGCACACCTGGGCTGGCACAGCGTGTTCTGGTTTTTGACGGCGGTGGGCCTGGTGTTGTGGGCGGCCAATTTCAAGCTGCTGCCCGAGACGCTGCATGTGACGCAGCGCCAGCCGCTCAAGGTCAGCAACCTGATGCAGGGCTACTGGAAGCTGGGGCTTGACCCGCGCTTCTTCCTGCTGGCGCTGGCCAGCGGCATTCCGTTCAACGGCATGTTCTTGTATGTGCTGTCGGCCCCGGTGTTCCTGGGTGAGCACCTGGCGCTGCTGCCAACGCAGTTTTTCTGGTTTTTTGTGCTCACCATCAGCGGCATCATGGCCGGGGCTTTTGTGAGCGGGCGAATGGCGGGGCGGCTTGCCCCCAAGCAGCAAATCAAGTACGGGTTTGCAATCATGCTGGGCATGGCGCTGGTCAACCTGCTGGCCAATGTGCTTTTTACCGCGCATGTGTCTTGGGCCATGTTCCCAGTGGCGATTTTTTCGTTTGGCTGGGCTATGATGGTGCCGGTGGTGACGCTGCTGGTGCTTGATTTGCACCCGGATCGCCGTGGCATGGCGTCCAGCCTGCAAGCCTTCATCGGTTCCAGCGCCAACGGCCTGGTGGCGGGGCTGATTGCGCCGCTGGTGATGCATTCGACCGTCGCCCTGGCTGCTGCGTCGCTGGCCATGCTGTCGGTGGGGCTGTTGGCCTGGGTGAGTCTGCACAAGCGCTGGCCTGACATTGGCCGGGTCATCGAACACCCGGTGGGCTGAGCGGGTGGGTGTCAACAGCGGCTCGGCCACACGCATTTTGCAGCACATCTTTATGATGTGGCGTCAATCTCTGGAGGGCATGCCACATGGCGACATCTCAAAGCACGATCGATTTCCTGCTGGATCAACTCAGTGGCTGCGGCCCGGTCACGGCACGCAAGATGTTTGGCGAGTATTGCCTGTACTTTGCTGGCAAGCCGGTGGGGCTGGTGTGTGATAACCAG
>CAISLL010000211.1 GCA_903886165.1 uncultured beta proteobacterium
AGGTCGGGGGTGAGAATCCAGGCAGTCCAACCAGGGTAGTTTTTCTTCCAGTGACTGGCCAGCTGGTTGAAGAATTCACCCGACTCTTGCGTTTGCGGCAATTCTCGTGCGCCAAAGCGCGGCTGGTTGGCCTCGTCTTCAAAGTCACCTGCGCCACCTGCATCGCGCCCGCCGCGCGGCCCGCCCTTGGCGACACCTCCAACGTCAATGCGCTCACCATAAGGCGGGTTGAGCAGCATCACGCCACCACCCTCGACGGGGGGCAGGCGTTGCAAGGCATCGCCGCCACGAAACTCGATCACATCGGCGACACCCGCGCGTTCCGCGTTGCGCTGCGCAAAGTCCACCATGCGGTGTGCCACGTCACTGCCGAAGATAATTGGTTTTTGGCCTGGAGCCCTTACTAACTCTTCCCCAATCGCTTCCTTTTTCATTGCATCCCAGTCGGCCCGGCGAAACGGCAAATACTTCTCGAAAGCGAAACGGCGACGGCTTCCGGCGGCAATGTTACAGGCCATTTGCGCGGCTTCAATGACGACGGTGCCACTGCCGCAACAGGGGTCGTACAGCGGTTTCAAGTCCTCTTCGCCCTCCAGCCAGCCAGTGGCCGCCAGCATGGCAGCAGCCAGGGTTTCCTTCAAAGGTGCATCACCCTTGTCTTCGCGCCAGCCGCGCTTGAAAAGTGGCTCGCCCGAGGTGTCGATGTAGAGCGAACAGCTGTCGGTGGTCAGGTGCGCATAAATGCGCACATCGGGCCACTGCGTGTTGACATCCGGGCGCACGCCACCTGCCACCGTACGAAAGCGGTCACACACCGCGTCCTTGATCTTCAGGGCGGCAAAGTTAAGCGACGTCAGCGGGCTGTGTTGCGCTGTGATCTCGACCTTGATGCTCTCGCGCGGCGTGAACCAGCGCTCCCATTCCACCTCATTGGCAGCGCGGTACAGGTCCTGCTCATGGCGGTACTCGGTGTAACTCAGCAGCACCAGCACCCGCTGCGCCAAGCGGCTGTAGAGGTTGAGCAACATGGCATGCGCCAGCGAGGTGCGCACGGCGACACCGCCACGTTGTTTGGTGATGCAGCCGGGTGGCAAGCCGGTGATGCGCAGCACCTCGGGCGCCAGATAGTCCTCAACGCCGGCGGCGCAGGGCAGAAACAATTGGAGTTGGTTCAAAGTGTTTTCCTGAGGCTGGCAGGCGCAATGCGCAGGCCTTCGCGGTATTTGGCAACGGTGCGGCGGGCACATTCGATGCCTTGTTCTTTGAGCATCTCGGCGATCTGGTTGTCGCTGAGTGGCTTGCAGGGGCTCTCGGCCGCCACAAATTGCTTGATCAGAGCGCGCACCGCAGTGCTGGACGCGTTGCCGCCAGACTCAGTGCCCAAACCCGAACCAAAGAAGTACTTCAGCTCAAACGTGCCATAAGGCGTGGCCATGTACTTGGCCGTGGTAACCCGGCTGATGGTGGACTCATGCAAGCCCAGTTCATCGGCGATCTCACGCAGCACCAGTGGACGCATGGCCAGTTCACCATGCACAAAAAAACTTTTTTGCCGCTCCACAATCGCGCTGCTGACACGCAGGATGGTATCGAACCGCTGCTGGATATTCTTGATGAACCATCGGGCCTCCTGCAGTCGTTGCTGCAATGCCGCAAAGTTGGCCGCATCGCTGCCGCCGCCTTTGTGGCCCTTGAGGGCGTTGGCATAGATGTCATGCACGCGCAGGCGCGGCATCACGTCAGGGTTCAGACGAACCTGAAACTTGACCTGACCATTTTGACCAATCGGCACCACCAACACGTCGGGCACAACGATGTTGCGCTCGACGTCCACAAAACGTCGTCCCGGCTTTGGCTCCAGACGGCCAATCAGGGCAATTGCGGCACGCACTTGCGCATCAGTGGCGCGGCACAAAGGAATCAGATGCTTGATGTCACGCCGGGCCAGCAGGTCCATGGGCTGGGCACAGATGCGCAAAGCCACCTGAATCGACACATCATCCACATTCGGGTCATCTTCAATCGCTCTCAGTTGCAAGCTCAAACACTCGGCCAAGCCACGCGCGCCGACGCCCACCGGCTCAAGGCTCTGCAACAAGCCAAGCGCCACTGTGAAATGGTGGACGAGTTGTTCGATCTCTTCTGCATCCTCACCTGCCAGACCCTGCGCGAGTTCGGTGAGGTCATCTTCCAGGTAGCCATCGTCGTTGAGCGACTCAATCAAAAACCGCAGCGCGACCGAGTCCTCAGGACTTAACCTCAAGCCCAGCGCCTGTCGGTGCAAAAAGCTTTGCAGAGACTCCTGATTACGCGCCAGTTCGGTGGCGTCCATCTCGTCATCACTACTCAAGTTGTTGCCCTTGGCACGCGCCTCTCCACCCCATTCACCGTCGTCCGGACTCAGGCTGGCGCTGCCATCACCGTCCCAACTCGGGTCATCTTGGATGGCAGGTGAGCCCTCGTCGTTGCCGCCTTCAGACGTGGCTTTTGACTGGTAGGTGTCTTCGATACCGGCATAAGTTACCGACTCGAGCTCTCGGTCATTCTGGCTGACAGTCGCATCCGCCTGCGCCAGGCCAAACGACTCGCGTTCAGCCTCATCCGACGCACGCTCAAGAAACGGGTTTTCGTCAAGCATCTGATCGACTTCACCGCCGAGTTCCATCGTTGAGAGTTGCAGCAGGCGAATCGACTGCTGCAACTGCGGCGTCAGCGCCAGGTGCTGCGAGGTGCGTAAGGAAAGACCTTGTTTCATGGCGCGTTGGTCATGTTTACATACGGAAATGTTCGCCGAGGTACACCCGGCGCACATCGACGTTGTTGATGATGTCGGCCGGCGTCCCCGCGGCCAGCACGCTGCCGTCACTGATGATGTAGGCGTGGTCACAGATGCCAAGCGTCTCGCGCACGTTGTGGTCGGTAATCAGCACACCGATGCCGCGATGCTTGAGAAAACTGATGATGCGCTGGATTTCAATAACTGCGATCGGGTCAATCCCGGCAAACGGCTCATCAAGCAGAATAAAGCGCGGTTGCGTGGCCAAGGCCCGGGCGATTTCCACGCGTCTGCGCTCGCCACCCGAGAGTGACAGCGCACTGGACTCGCGCAAGTGATCCACCCGCAGGTCTTGCAGCAAGGACGCCAAACGCAACTCGATTTCGGCATTGTCAAGCGGCTTGCCTTTGGCGTCGAATTGGAGTTCAAGCACCGCGCGCACGTTGTCTTGCACATTAAGTTTTCGAAAAATCGACGCCTCTTGCGGCAGATAACTCAATCCCAGACGGGAGCGGCGATGAATCGGCATGTGCTCGATGGACTGGCCGTCAATGGTGATGTCGCCTGCGCTGACCCTCACCAAACCCACAATCATGTAGAACGATGTGGTTTTGCCAGCGCCATTGGGGCCCAGCAAACCAACCACCTCACCTTTGCGCACGGTGAGCGACACATCCTTCACCACTTTGCGACTGCCATAGAACTTCTGCAGGTGATGTGCCTCCAGACTGCTGGTACCCGGCCCGGCATCGGAGTGGCTCAAGACAGGCCCATCCATCAGCGACTTGCCCCCCCGATTTCCGAAGTGGCCCGCAGAGGTGTCGCTGGTGTTGATGCAGAAGAGCCAGGCTCTGCCCTGGGCGTCAGCATGGCCCGCACCCTGCCAGCAGACGGGCCTGGTTGGCCTGGACTACCCGGTGACGCGGCGCGGGGCGCACCGTCCAGAGAAAACACCTCCGTGGTATTGTTGTAGACAATCACGCCGGCGCTGAATTCGTCATTGACCTTCGCGCCCTGGTAACGGCGCAGCTTCGCATTGGTAATGAATTTGACGGTGTCGGCGCGCCCATCGTATTCAATGCGTTCGCCTTCCCCTTCAATGAATTCGTCCACCCCCTCGCGTTTTTGACGAAAGAAAGCCGACCTACCCGACTCGGCTGTGACCTGACCATACTGGTTGCCTTCGGTGTCCTGACGTACTTCCACCCTGGCACCCCGAATCAGGATAGTGCCTTTGGTCAACACCACGTTGCCGGTGAACACACTGAGTTGCTTGGCATCGTCGTAACGCAAAGCATCAGCCTCCACATTCATGGGCTTGTTGCGGTCTGCTTTTTCAGCCAACACCCATGGCGCCACCAGAGTCAGGACGCTCAGCAAGAACCAGGGGAGAAAAGGGATTTTCATAAAGGCACGAATCTTGCATTTGAAGTGTGCCTCATTGTAACGGGCCAATTCCCGTTACGTGTTTGATGACGCTCAACTCAACGCCCGGCGCGCACCTCGGCCATCAGGAAATTCACCACTTGCAAGGCCCGGTCCATGCCCTTCGCGATGGAGCCATCGGTGTAAAAACGTCCCGCCACACCCAGCGCCGGCACACCCTCCACACGGTACGCGTTTTGCAACTGTCGGGCGCGGTTAGCCTTGTTTGTCGTATCAAATGAATTGAACTGCTCAAGAAACTTGGCCTTGTCCAGACCTTGCTTAACGATCCAGTTCGTGATCGCTTCCGCGCTGGACAAGTTCTGCTTTTCCACATGAACCGCGGCGAACACCTTGGCGTGCAATTTGCCAACCAGGCCCAGACTGTCCAGCGCATAAAACAACTTTTGTTGTGGCACAAAGACATCCTGGAAGGCAATTGGCGCACGCCTGAACATCACGTCTTTGGGTAACTTTTTAACCCAGGCCTCAAGCGCCGGTTCAAACTGGTTGCAGTGCGGACAGTTGTACCAAAAAAATTCAACCACTTCAACTTTGCCCACGGGCGCTTCGACCGGGGCAGGTTTGTCAAGCTTGAGAAAGTCAGTGCCGGCTTGCGGTGCCCGCGCTTGCGCCATCACCCATGCGGGCGACCACATGGCAACCCCCGCAGCCAAAGACCCTGCGCCACCAAAAAAATCACGACGTTGCATTGTTTCAATCTCCAATTAATTGCTAAACCGCGCTGTCAGAGACAAGGACGGCGAGAAAGTTCAGCGCTGAACCCGCACCAACGCAGTTTCAATGCCAAGACTGTCATATTTGGACTTTGCCTTGTCCGCATCCTCACGATTGTCATAGGGCCCGCTGCGTACACGGTACACCGTGCGCCCGGACTGTTCGCGTTCAGATATTTTGGTCTCAATGCCTGCCAGGGACAATTTGGCGCGCTGGCTCTCGGCGTCGTCTGCCGTGCGAAAGGCACCCACCTGCACAAAGTAGTTGAAAGGCTCTGCTGTCAGTGTGCCTTCTTTCGCCGCCACACGTTCCTTGGCCAGTTCCCCTAAAGGGTCGGCGGTAACAGCCGGCTTGAGTTCGGGCTTGGCACGCCCACTGGCAGAGCCAGCAGAAGAGGCAGGTATAGCAGCTGAGGCAGACACCGCAGGCACCACCACAGTTTCGGAAGGGCCAGCCGGTTTGACCGGGTTTTTGCCATACAACGGTGAGTTGGGATCCCAATCCTTGTTTTTTTGAACCTCGTTGGCATCTTTCTCGGCTGAGTTGACCCCCATCTTGTTGACAAAAGGAATCGGCACTTTGGTGACATACACCGCCACGGCCAGTGCCAAACCCAGCCCAACCACCAAACCGGCAATGAACCCAAGAAATGTGCCACCACGTTGCTGCCTTGAATACCGACTGTGTATCACGTCTGTTTTGATCATCAGGTGCCCTTCACATTTTTTGCGGGGCACTCACACCCAGCACTGCCAAGCCATTGTGCAACACCTGCGCCGTGGCAAAAACCAGCGCCAGGCGAGCCAGTTTGACGGTCTCATCTTCCACCAGGACGCGCTCGGCATCGTAATAGCTGTGGTAACAGGCGGCTAGTTCGCGCAGGTAAAACGTCACGTCATGCGGCGCCAATCCCTCGGCGGCGGCACTCAGCATGTCCGGGTATTTGGCCAGCAACAGCATCAGGGCCTGTGCCTGTGGGGTGTCCAGTGCGCTCAAATCGACACTGGACAGCTGGCTGACATCACCACCCCAGCTTGAGAGCACCGAACAGATGCGGGCATGGGCATATTGCACGTAATACACCGGGTTGTCGTTGTTTTTTTGCACCGCCAGATCGACATCAAAGGTGTACTCGGTGTCAGGCTTTCGACTCAACAAAAAGAAACGCACGGCGTCTTTGCTGGTCCACTCGATCAGGTCGCGCAAGGTCACATAACTGCCGGCGCGTTTGCTGATCTTGACCTCTTCGCCGCCCTTGACCACTCGCACCATGGTGTGCAGCACGTAGTCTGGAAAACCCTGCGGAATGCCGACATTGGCCGCCTGCAGACCGGCACGCACACGGGCAATGGTGCCGTGGTGGTCGGTGCCCTGGATGTTGATGACTTTCTCGAACCCACGTTCCCACTTGGTGATGTGGTAGGCCACATCCGGCACGAAGTAGGTGTAGCTGCCGTCCTGCTTGCGCATCACGCGGTCTTTGTCGTCCCCATAATCAGTGGACTTGAGCCACAACGCACCGTCTTTCTCATAGGTTTTGCCGGCCTCCTGCAATCGCGCCACGGCGGCATCGACCTTGCCGCTGGTGTACAGGCTGCTTTCCAGGTAGTAGTTGTCAAACTTGACGGCAAAAGCCTGTAAATCGAGGTCTTGCTCGCGGCGCAGGTAGGCCACGGCAAACTGGCGAATGCCGTCCATATCCGACGCATCGCCGGACGCAGTGAACTCGCGGTCATCCGACTTGACCGTCTTTTTGTCCAAAAAGTCAGCGGCAATGTCA
Source organism: uncultured beta proteobacterium (assembly GCA_903886165.1). Taxonomy (GTDB): domain Bacteria; phylum Pseudomonadota; class Gammaproteobacteria; order Burkholderiales; family Burkholderiaceae_C; genus Rhodoferax. The sequence continues at coordinate 6,720 of CAISLL010000211.1, forward strand.
GCGATGTATTCACCGTTGTAAAAATTTTTACTGGCCGGGTTGTCCGGGTCGGTCGGCCAGCAGGCATCACCGGGCTTGAAGCCTTGCGCGCGCAATTGGGTACTGCTGGCCAAGGTGGCAATTTGGACACCAGCGTCGTTGTAATAGAACTCGCGGTACACCTGCCAACCCTGGGTGGCAAACAGGTTGCAAAGCGCGTCGCCCAGTGCGGCCTGGCGACCGTGGCCCACATGCAAGGGGCCGGTCGGGTTGGCCGAGACAAACTCGACCAGCATGCGCTTGCCGGTTTCTGCCTGCATGCCGTATCGGCTGGTTTGCGCCAATACAGAACGGACCACCTGCTGTTTGGCAGACGGTTTCAGCTTGATATTGATGAAACCGGGGCCGGCAATGTCCAGCGACACCACCCAGGTTTGAAAGGCGAGTGTGTCGCGCAGCTTGGAACACAGTTGGTCAGCGAGATGGCGTGGATTGAGCTTGAGGGGTTTGGCCAGTTGCATGGCAGCCGTGGTGGCCAGGTCACCGTGCGCCGCCACTTTGGGCGACTCAAACGCGGCTTTTTCGCCTGCGCCTGGCAGTAAATCTTCCAGCGCGGCGCGCAGGGCTTCAAGGAGTTCGGTTTTAACAGTCAGCATCCGCCGATTTTACGGGGCAGTTAGGGCACCCCTTCCAGTCGCCACGTCCATGCCCGGTTCAAAAAAACCCTGGCTTTTACCCGACAAGCTGTAAAAATCCTGACCTTGAAGGCTGAAGCATGTGATTCTTTTGGCATGATGCGCACATGCTGACACGCCGAACCCTGCCGCCTTCGCTTTCCTGCGTCATACCCGCGTACAACGAGGCACGCAGCCTTGGCGCACTGGTGCCCGACATTTTGACCACGTTGCAGAGTCTGAGCCCGTCTGTGGAGCTGATTGTTGTGGATGATGGCAGCCGTGATGACACCACTGAAGTGATGCAGACGCTTTGCGCCACCTACCCGCAGGTGTTGTACCTGAAGCTGTCGCGTAACTTCGGCAAAGAAGCCGCGCTGACTGCCGGCATCGAAGCCACCCAAGGTGACGTGGTGGTGTTGATGGACGGTGACGGCCAGCACCCGGTGTCACTGGTACCCGACATGTTGGCGAAATGGCGCACTGGCGCAGACGTGGTGTATGCCATCCGCAAGACCCGCCACGACCAGTCGAGCCTGCAAATCAAACTCACGGCCTGGTTTTACAAACTGGTGAACATGGGAAACCGGGTGAAAATTCCAGCCAATGCGGGCGATTTCCGGCTGATGGACCGCCAGGTGGTGGATGCCCTCAAGCGCCTGACCGAACGCAACCGCTTCATGAAAGGACTTTACGCCTGGGTCGGATTCAACAGCACAGCGATTGACTACGAACCGCTGCCACGCACCGACGGCAAAAGCAATTTTGGCTTGCGCGGCTCGTTGTCACTGGCGTTCACCGGTATTCTGGCGTTTTCAATTGCCCCGCTGCGCGCCTTGACCGTAACCGGTTTCATGCTCTCCATGGTGGCGCTTGGTTATGGCCTTTGGGTGATGGTTGAGTATTTCATCTATGGCATCGCAGTGCCTGGTTACGCCACGATTGTGGTCGGCCTGATGTTTTTCAGCGGCATACAACTGCTCTCGATCGGCATCCTGGCCGAGTACGTGGGGCGAATTTACGAAGAAGTGAAACAGCGACCCAACTACCTGGTCAGCCAGCGCCTGGGCCAGGGGCTGCCGCAGACGGTCGCACAAAACGAGTCGGCGCCACGTGCCTGCGGGTCATCCCTTCCAACACACGCGTGAGCGCGTCCACCTTCTGGTTTCTGGCGGTGGGCGGTGGCGCCGCTGCCACCCACATGGGCGTGTTTGCGCTGGCACAACCGCACATGTCGCCAGAATTGGCCAATGCCATGGGTTTCGTTGTGGCATTTTTTGTCAGCTTTGCCGGCCACCGGATGCTCAGCTTCAAGGATGCGGGCACCAGTGTCGCGACCAGTTTCAAGCGATTTGCAGTGACCGCACTGGCTGGATTTGCCAGCAACGAAGCGGTATTTATACTGCTGCTGCGCGCGCTGGAATTACCCGCCATGCTGGCACTGTTTTTAGCGCTGCTGTTTGCAGCCGGGCAAACCTTTGTGCTGAGCCGATTCTGGGCCTTTCGCCGCTGACACGTCGCCACCAACGCCGCCAGAGCGGTACAAATCCCAACCCTCAGCTTTGTAAAACAGCGTCCAGCCGGGCAAACCGTCGGTCATTCGATTGCCTTTTCGCGCCACAAACCAATGTCCCGGCGTTTGCGCCACATTGGCCAGCACCTCCACGGGTTGCAACGCCTGCCCGGCTTTTTCATCAAAATCAGCGCCTTCAAACAACTCGCGCTGCCAACCGTCTCCGACCC
>CAISLL010000212.1 GCA_903886165.1 uncultured beta proteobacterium
CATAGACCTTATGAGTAATGGGCTGGCAGCTACTAAATTTGTAACTAGAAACCTGTTTGAAATGACACCTGCTGTCCTGATTCAGGACGGGACCGCGGACAAATGGCTGGTGGACCCGCCCCGCGAAGGCGCCCTGGCTCTGGTGCGAGCCCTGGCAAATTTGCATCAGCAAAAGTCGGGATCACCCGAGCATCCACAGACCCCGGGTGCACACCATTGGGCGCCCCCAAAGCGCATCGTGTATGTGAGTTGCAACCCGTCAACTCTGGCCAGAGATGCCGATGTGTTGGTGCACCAGGCGGGTTATCGGTGTTCAGCTGCGGGGGCGGTCAACATGTTTCCGCACACAGCCCACGTCGAAAGCATGGCCGTGTTTGACCTGGAAAACTGAAGTTGCCGCGGCTGCGCTAGTGCGCGGAGGTCTTGGCTTTTGGTTTGGTGTCCTGAATGACTTCTTCAAGTGGCGCAGGCGCTGTTGCAGGGACAGGTGGAGGTTTGATTTCTGCGCGAACGCCCTCGATCTTGTTTTCTCGCATGTACTCATCCATCTCACGCCAACCGGCAAAGATAGCCGCTTTTGTGATTCCTTTGTTCAGGCTATAACAATCCTCGATGCTGCGCAGGCCGTGACGGCAAGCACCCCCAATCGCTTTGGCTTCCGCATCCTTTTGGGCGATGCGCGGATCAGGACCCAGGCCCAGCAAATCACAGCCCGACAGCGCAAGGGCTGCAGACACAATCATCAGGCGTTTGAACTTGGTCATGGGTGGATGATGGGAATATGCGGACAAGCAAATTATGTGCTTGAAATCGTTGGCAAGCCAGAAACTTAAACCATGAAAAAAGGCCCCACAGGGCCTTTTTTCAGAGCATTGCGACCAGCTTTATTCGCGTTCACCGCCAAAAATCCCCAGCAATGCCAACAGGCTTTGGAACACATTCATGATGTCCAAGTAAAGCGCCAGAGTGGCGCTGATGTAATTGGTTTCGCCACCATCCACGATCCGTTTTAGGTCATACAGCATATAAGCACTGAAGACGCCGATGGCAGCCACCGAAATCGCCATCATGCCGGCCGTAGAGCCTACAAACACATTGATAATGCCGCCCACCATGATGGCCAGCGCGCCGACAAACAGCCATTTGCCCATGCCTGACAGGTCACGCTTGATGACACTTGACAAGCTCGCCATGACAAAAAACACGCCAGCGGTGCCACCAAAGGCGGTCATGATCAAGTCAGGACCGTTCTTGAAACCCAGCACCATGGCGATCATGCGCGACAGCATCAGGCCCATGAAGAAAGTGAAACCCAGCAACACCGGCACGCCGGCGGCCGTGTTTTTGGTCTTTTCAATGGCATACATAAAACCAAAGGCACCCCCAAGAAACACCACCAGTCCGACGCCACCGCTCAGAGATTGGGTGATGCCAGTTGCCACGCCCAACCAGGCACCCAACACTGTGGGAATCAGGCTCATCGCCAGCAGCCAATAGGTGTTGCGCAAGACCTTGTTGCGCTCTTGCGCCAGGGCACCAGAACCGTAGCCGGGGTTGATGGATTGAATTCGATTGGTCATTGTTGAACTCCTTTGACAGAGGGTAAATTAAACAGTGGCAATCATTTTAGGGTGAATTTGCATTTTTCAGGAAATCGAGCCTTTGACGGCTCCTACTTTTTGTACGGATACCTTTGACACACAAGTGTCCAATAATGCCGTCCCAAGGCGCTATGCTTCACCCTTAACTCTTTAAGGTGCGTACAGATGCGAAACAAACCCGTTTTAGAACTGGCGGATGTCAAGAACATCGCTCAGGCCGCTGAACTGCATGCCGTCCAGAACAATTGGGCTGTGACGATTGCGGTGGTGGACGATGGTGGCCATTTGCTCTGGCTGCAACGTCTGGACGGCGCCGCCGCAGTTTCGGCACATATTGCGCCCGCCAAAGCCCATACTGCGGCCATGGGCCGGCGCGAGAGCAAGGTGTATGAAGATGTCATCAACGGCGGACGCAGTTCCTTCTTAAGCGCGCCGACCATTTCGGGCATGCTGGAGGGTGGTGTGCCAATCATCAAGGATGGTCAATGCTTGGGTGCGGTCGGGGTAAGTGGGGTGAAGTCAACGGAGGACGCGCAAATTGCTCGCGCCGGTATCGCCGCTCTTGGACTTTGACTTGACAAATCAACACTGCCATGACAACCCCTGAGGCCAATTCAGTGAAAAATTGACCCGAACGAGAGGCGTGTCGCGATTAAACACCGCATACCTCCCGCACTCAGAGCGCCCTTTAAATCCAAGACCAGACGTTCAGTAAGCAAGGCGCTCCGGACGGAGTTCCTGAAGGATTGTGGTCGAGATTTCCTCGATTGACTTGGTGGTGGTGGACAGCCAGCGAATCCCGGAGCGGCGCATCATGGCCTCAGCCTCACGCACTTCATGCCGACAATTTTCGATTGAGGCATATTTTGAGTGCGGGCGGCGTTCCTGCCTGATTTCACTCAAGCGTTCAGGCAGGATGGTGAGTCCGAAAAGTTTCTTTTGATGGGGTTTCAGGGCAGGTGGCAAATCCTGGCGGTCAAAATCTTCCGGTATCAGGGGGTAGTTCGATGCCTTGAGTCCGTATTGCATGGCCAGATACAGCGAAGTGGGTGTTTTGCCGCTGCGGCTGACGCCAATAAGAATGACATCAGAGCTTTCCAGGTCACGGTGCGACTGGCCGTCATCGTGATCCAGAGAAAAATTGATGGCATCAATGCGGGATTGGTATTGTTTGCTTTTGCTGGCATCACTGAAGCGGCCAATGCGGTGGTTCGACTTGATGCCAAGCTCTTTTTCAAGTGGATTCACAAAGGTGCCGAACATGTCCATCAGCATGCCTTCACAGCCCTCGCTGATGACCCTGAACACGTCTTCATTGGCCAAAGTGGTGAACACAATCGGTCGTTTGTTGTCATGTGCCCCCGCCTGATTGATCTGGCGAACCGTCTGGTGCGCCTTGTCAACGGTATCCACAAAGGGCAGGCGCACACAATGCAATTGAGTCTCGAACTGGGCAAGAATGGCGCCACCAAACGTTTCGGCAGTGATGCCGGTGCCGTCGGAGACAAAGAAAACAGTGCGATTGGGCATGGTATTGGCCAGGTTAGATCGGGGTCAGCGTGAAACTTTTGCGCGGCGAGGCTGAAAATCCTTGGGTGTTCTGGGCGAATTGTCAGCGTGCCCAAAGCCTACAATAATCATTATCCAACCAATTTTTCAAGCGCAAAACCGGTTCAAAAACACAACAATAAATGGATGCGGGTTTACGTCTTTGGTGATGGGCCGTTGAAGCGGTCAGTCATCCACGCAGGTTTTTAACTTCTGGAGTCTTCCCATGTCAGCACTTTTCGATCCGACCGATCTGGTCGTCCCATTTGAACATTTAAGAATGACCGACGTTGACTCGGTGGGTGGCAAAAACGCCAGTCTGGGAGAAATGATTGCCCACTTGCCGGATGGCGTCAAGGTGCCTACTGGTTTTGCCACGACTGCGCATGCCTTTCGTGAATTTCTTGCCTACGGTGATTTGACCGGCAAGATCAATGCACGTTTGAGTGCGCTTGACGCTGATGATGTAAATGCACTGGCCGTGGTTGGTGCGGAAATTCGGGCGATGGTGGAGAACCAGCCCTTCCCGGCGGACCTTGAGCAACAAATCCGTCTGGCGTTTGAAACCCTGTCCGGAGGCAGCGCAACGGCGTGTTTTGCGGTGCGTTCATCCGCCACTGCCGAAGATTTGCCGGACGCCTCGTTTGCCGGGCAACAAGAGACATTCTTGAATGTCACCGGCATTGATGATGTGTTGCACAAAATCCGTGAGGTGTTTGCCTCGCTTTACAACGATCGCGCCATCAGTTACCGGGTACACAAGGGTTTTGCACATGAACACGTGGCACTCAGTGCTGGCATTCAGCGCATGGTTCGCTCGGACCTGGGTGCAGCCGGGGTCATGTTCACAATCGACACAGAGTCTGGTTTTGACCAGGTGGTGTTCATCACCTCCAGTTACGGTCTGGGTGAAACCGTGGTTCAGGGCGCCGTCAATCCTGACGAGTTCTATGTGCACAAGCCCATGTTGAAGGCGGGTAACCTGGCAGTGATCCGCCGCAACCTGGGCTCCAAACTGATTCAGATGCAGTTTTCCAGCCCCGAGGAAAAAGCGGCATCTGGCAAACTCGTGAAGACCACGGACGTGCCCATCGAGCTTCGCAATCGCTACTCGCTTTCTGATGCGGATGTGCAAAAACTGGCGTCCTACGCCCTGGTCATTGAAGAGCACTACGGCCGCCCGATGGACATTGAGTGGGGCAAGGACGGTCTTGATGGCGAACTGTACATCTTGCAGGCACGTCCCGAAACGGTGAAGAGCCAGGCCGCCAGCAAGGCTGAGCACCGTTACAAACTCAAAGGCAAGGGTGCGGTGCTGGTGGAGGGCCGTGCAATTGGGCAAAAAATTGGCACCGGCCCGGTCAGGGTGGTGCACAACCTGAGCGAAATGGATCGCGTGCAACCGGGTGATGTATTGGTCACGGATATGACCGATCCGAACTGGGAGCCGGTGATGAAGCGTGCATCAGCCATCGTGACCAACCGTGGCGGACGCACGTGTCACGCGGCCATCATTGCCCGTGAACTGGGTATTCCGGCAGTGGTGGGTTGCGGCCATGCGGAAGAGGTGCTGAAGGATGGCATGTTGGTGACAGTGAGCTGTGCCGAAGGTGACACCGGGTTCATTTATGATGGTTTGCTGGAAACCGAGGTGACCGAGGTTCAGCGCGGACAAATGCCGGACATTGACGTCAAGATCATGATGAACGTGGGCAATCCCCAGTTGGCCTTTGATTTCTGCCAGTTGCCCAATTCAGGGGTTGGGCTGGCGCGCCTTGAGTTCATCATCAACAACAACATCGGGGTGCACCCAAAAGCCATCCTGGACTACCCAAATGTGGATGCCGACTTGAAAAAAGCGGTGGAATCTGTGGCCAGGGGCCATGCCTCACCGCGTGCGTTCTACGTCGATCGGGTTGCTGAAGGTGTGGCGACGATTGCCGCCGCATTCTGGCCCAAGCCAGTGATTGTTCGCCTGTCTGACTTCAAGAGCAACGAATACCGTAAGCTGATCGGCGGCAGCCGTTATGAGCCCGAAGAAGAAAACCCGATGCTGGGTTTTCGTGGAGCAGCCCGGTACATCAGCGCGGATTTTGGCGAAGCCTTTGCGATGGAATGCGAGGCACTGAAACGGGTTCGTCAAGACATGGGCCTGACCAACGTGCAGGTGATGGTGCCATTTGTGCGAACGCTCGCTCAAGCTAAAAAAGTGACGGAGTTGCTGGCTGCTCAAGGACACAAACGTGGTGAAAACGGTCTGAAACTGATCATGATGTGCGAAATTCCCAGCAACGCCATTTTGGCCAAGGAGTTTTTGCAATACTTTGACGGTTTCTCGATTGGCTCCAACGACCTCACCCAACTTACCCTGGGTCTGGACCGCGACTCTGGCCTGGAACTGTTGGCCAAAGACTTTGATGAGCGTGATCCGGCAGTTACCTCCCTGATCAGCCTGGCCATCAATGCCTGTCTTGCCGAAGGCAAGTACATTGGCATATGCGGGCAGGGCCCAAGCGATCACCCTGATTTTGCCCGATGGCTCATGGCAAAGGGCATTTCCTCGATTTCTCTCAATCCTGATACCGTGGTGGCGACCTGGCAAAACCTTGCCAAACCATAGAAAACACCTATAGCCCGTGGCACCAATGGGTGCCATCATCGTGTGATGATGAACCCTGATCTGCCAACAATTCAGAGCCAGCCCAGTGCAAGCAACACAAGCTTGCGAGGCTGGCTTTTGTTTTGCTGGTTTCTGGCATCTTTCGGCGTTGTTTTTTTTGCGCATGACCTGCAACAAGTCGTGGCGGGTTGGCCTTTGGCCTACTGGTTTGCAGCGCAGGGCAGTGTCCTGATTTTTATCCTGGTGGTTGCGGTTTTTGCCTGGTTTGCCAATCGCCAGGAGCACACCGATGAGGCCACCGATCCAGCCTACACAAACTATGTCAGACGCGTTCACAAGCGATTTGCCTTGTACGTGGTGACTTTTCTGATCTTTCTGGGTGTACTTGCGCTGGCCGAACAATCAGGGTTGCGAAAGATCTGGGTGGGTGCCATTTTTCTTTTTGCGACCGTGTTTTTTTATGCCTTGGTTGGCATTTACAGTCGTACGTCTAAGGTTTCTGAATATTACGTAGCCGGGCGGCGTATTCCTGCCATGTACAACGGGATGGCGGTGGCAGCTGACTGGATGAGCGCTGCCTCATTCATCAGCATGGCCGGAGGTCTCTATTTGCAGGGATTTTCCGGGTCCGGATCAAAACCGGGTGGCTTGGTGTATGTGCTCGGCTGGACGGGCGGTTTTTGCCTGGTGGCCTTGCTGGTCGCGCCACACTTGCGAAAAATGGATTTGTACACTGTACCGGATTATTTCCAGGTGCGGTTCGGTGGACATTGGCCACGCGTCATTGCCGCCTGGTCAGCGGTCTTGTGTTCCTTTACCTACGTGGTGGCTCAGATCTACGGTGTCGGTTTGATCACCTCTCGTTTGACAGGTGTGCAGTTCGAAATTGGCATTTTGCTGGGCTTGGGCGGCGTGCTGGTTTGCTCATTTCTGGGCGGCATGCGAGCCGTCACCTGGACTCAGGTGACCCAATATGTGGTGCTGATTCTGGCTTTTTTGATTCCGGTATCGTGGCTGGCTTACAAGCAGTTGGGCAATCCGTTGGCACCTGCCGTGTATGGGCAGCAGTTGCCAAAGATTGCAAAACTTGAGCGCCAGTTGATCGAGTCGCCTGCGGAGCAGGAGGTGATTTTTGAATACGCGAGACGTTCAGCCGACTATGTACTCAAGTTGGCGGATGTGCCTGAGGCACTTGAGCGTGAACGACAAAGCCGCAAGAATGAAATCAGACGCCTGACAGAGACCTATGCCGATGAATCCGTGATCGTGGCTGCGCGGCGCGATTTGGCGACCATGCCACGCGACGAGGTGGCCGCCCGCGAGCGCTGGACGCAAGCCCTTCGCGAAAACCTGGAGCGCGCACAACCCTTGGCGGGCATGCCGGCGCATACCCACCCGTTTGCCGGAGACCCAGCCGGCTCCGACGCAGACCAGCAACTGTTTGATGTGTCAAGGCGAAATTTTTTGGCATTGATGTTTTGTCTGATGATCGGTACCGTCGGGTTGCCGCACCTGCTGACGCGTTTCTACACGACGCGCAACGTCGCAGAGACAAGAAACTCCGTCACCTGGTCGCTTTTTTTTATCGCACTTCTGTACCTTGCAGCGCCAGCGCTGGCGGTGTTGGTCAAGTACGAAATCATGGGCAACCTGGTCGGACAAAGGTTTGATGCGTTGCCGGTCTGGATCGCCCAATGGGCAAAAGTAGACCCATCATTGATTTCGGTCAGTGACATCAATGGCGACCATATTTTGCAGTTTGCCGAACTCACGCTTGGTGCCGACATTGTGATGCTGGCCACGCCGGAAATTGGTGGTTTGCCCTACGTGGTGTCTGGTTTGGTGGCTGCTGGTGGATTGGCCGCCGCCTTGTCGACGGCGGACGGCCTGCTTCTGACCATTGGCAACGCGCTGGCCCATGACATGTCTTACAAAAGTGACAACAACCGAATCGATGCGGTGAGAAGGGTGATGTTGTCAAAGTTTGCATTGCTGTTGGTCGCACTGCTGGCAGCCTATGCGGCAGCACAAAGACCTGCCGACATTCTTGCACTGGTGGCGGCTTCGTTTTCACTGGCTGGCGCGGCGTTTGTGCCGGCAATGACACTGGGTATCTTTTGGCCAAAAGCAACGCGCCAGGGTGCCGTCAGCGGCATGCTGGCAGGCTTGGGACTGACACTCTATTACATGGCGATCAATGCACCGCTGGTGAGGGCCACTCTGGGGCTGCATGGATCGGGGCGCTGGTTTGACATCGATCCCGTGTCAGCGGGGGTTTTTGGGGTGGGTGCCGGTGTTCTGGTGACCATTCTGGTGAGTCTTTTGACGCCCACGTCGCGTATGCCAGCCAAGGCTTGAGGGCACGGGCCGATAAAAAGCTATAATTTAGGGCTTACCTTACTACACCTCAATTAGACGCTGAGGGTAGTTGTCTTGCCTCATCGGAGGTTTATCCAGAAGGAGTTTCAATGCGTCATTATGAAATCATTCTCATGATTCACCCGGATCAGAGCGAACAGGTTCCAGCCATGCTGGAGCGCTACAAGGGCATGATCGTTGCCGGTGGCGGCAAAGTGCACCGTGTCGAAGACTGGGGCCGTCGCCAATTGGTGTACATGATCAACAAGCTGGCCAAGGCGCATTACCTGTGCGTCAACATTGAAGCCGACCAGGCCGTCATGGCTGAACTGGAACACGCATTCAAGTTCAACGACGCCGTGTTGCGCCACCTCACCGTATTGAAGAAAAAAGCTGATACCGGCCCATCTTCAATGATGAAAACCGTCGAGCGCGAAGACGCCCGCAAAACCCAACAAGCTGAATACCAGGCTTGAGGTGCTGGAGTGTCAGCAAGCGGTGAGTGCTGAAGTCAATCAGCTTTCCTTGACTGCTGTTGTTGCTGAAATCGAGGCTTTGCGCTACACGCCATCAGGTGTTCCAGCGCTGAACTGCAAGCTTGAACATGCGTCAGAAGTCACTGAAGCAGGGCAGGCAAGGCAAGTCAAGGCCCTGGTTAAATCGGTGTCGTTTGGTGTGGTTGCAGAGCGATTGGCCAAACAGGACATTGGCAGCAACTGGAAGTTCAAAGGATTTTTGGCAACACCGCGTGGCACCAAGCAACTTGTGTTTCACATTCAAGAATTCGCAAGAGATTAAAGCTTTTTCAAAAATTTAAGGAGTCCATCATGGCCGGACCAAAACGTTTCAACAACAAAGACAAGCGCCCCAAGCGCCCCGCACAAAATTTGCTTTTCAAGCGCAAGCGCTTTTGCCGCTTCACCGTGACAGGTGTTGAAGAGATTGACTACAAAGACATCGACACCCTGCGTGATTTCATTGCTGAAAACGGCAAGATCATTCCGGCGCGTCTGACTGGCACCCGCGCGATTTTTCAGCGTCAGCTCAACACAGCGATCAAGCGCGCACGCTTTCTTGCCATGCTGCCGTACAGCGATCAGCACAAGATCTAAGGAATAAAAACATGCAAATCATTCTGCTCGACAAGGTGGTGAACCTTGGCAACCTCGGTGAAATCGTTCGTGTGAAAGACGGTTACGCACGTAACTTCCTGATTCCTAAAGGCCGTGCCCGTCGCGCCACGGCGGCTGCCAAACAAGAGTTTGAGGCACGTCGTGCTGAACTGGAGAAGGCTGCTGCAGCTGCTTTGGCTGCTTGCCAGGCTGTGGGTGAAAAGCTCGCAGGTACCACTTGCAAATTGACGCAAAAAGCTGGCGTGGATGGTCGTTTGTTTGGCTCGGTCACCAACGCTGACATCGCTGAAGAATTGACCAAATCCGGCTACAAGGTGTCCAAGGCGCAGGTTCGCATGCCCAATGGCCCGATAAAGATGGTTGGCGACAGCTCGGTCAATGTGGCCTTGCACACTGACGTGGTGGTCGAAATCACCGTATCCGTCTACGGCGAAACGGCCTGAGAATCAAATTCTCTTGGAGAGCCGCCAGGCGAGAGCCTAGGCGGCTTTTGTGTTTTTGTTGGGCGAAAACCGCTCTTTTGCACAGCCTGTGCACATTCCGTACAAGCCTTACCCACAGCTTTTCACTCGACACATGTTTCGGCACACCGTAGCATTCGAGGCAATAAGGAAATCCCCCACCCATGTCTGCCGTACTCTCCAATCCGAGTGAAGACTTCGCTACCGATCGCCAGGTTGCCCAACTGCGCATACCTCCGCACTCCATCGAGGCTGAGTCCAGTGTGCTGGGTGGCTTGCTGCTGGACAATGCTGCCTGGGATCGGGTCAGTGATGTTCTGAGCGAGCAGGACTTCTACCGCTACGAACACAGGGCAGTTTTTGCCTCCATGAGTGTGTTGATCAATGCCTCGAAGCCGGCAGATGTGATCACGGTTTATGAGCAACTGCAGAGCACGGGCAAGGCCGAGGAAATTGGTGGCTTGACTTATCTCAATGCGCTCGCACAGTACGTGCCCAGTGCTGGCAATATCCGGCGCTACGCCGAGATCGTGCGTGATCGCTCGATCCTGCGCAAGCTGGTCTCAACCAGCGAAGAGATTTCGGCCAATGCGTTCAACCCCAAAGGACGGCCCGTGGCGTCCATTCTGGACGAGGCTGAACAGAAGATTTTCAACATCGGTGAGGAGGGCGCCCGCACCAAGCAGGGCTTCCAGACCATGGAAAAGCTGGTGGTTGACTTGCTCGACCGTGTCCAGGAGATGGCTGACAACCCCAACGACGTGACCGGGGTACCAACCGGGTTTTATGACCTTGACCGGATGACAGCCGGCTTGCAGGGTGGCGACCTGGTGGTGTTGGCAGCGCGGCCATCCATGGGCAAGACGGCCCTGGCCATCAATATTGCGGAACACGTGGCCTTGAACGAAGGGCTGCCTGTGGCGGTATTTTCAATGGAAATGGGGGCAGCGCAATTGGCGGTGCGCATTGTCGGCTCGATTGGCCGCATCGATCAAGGCCACTTGCGCACCGGCAAGTTGGCCGACGATGAATGGCCACGCTTGTCGGAAGCGATTGAGAAACTGCGCACAATTTCGCTCCATATCGACGAGACCGCAGGTCTGACCTCCAGTGAGCTGCGCGCCAATGCCCGTCGTTTGTCGCGTCAGTGCGGCCAGTTGGGACTGATTGTGGTGGACTATTTGCAGTTGATGAGTGGCTCCAATGGCAGCGAAGGTGAGAACCGCGCCACCGAACTGGGTGAAATCTCGCGCGGCCTGAAGATGCTGGCCAAGGAGCTGAAATGCCCGGTCATTGCCCTGTCTCAGCTTAACCGCAGCGTGGAGCAGCGTCCTGACAAGCGCCCCATGATGAGTGACCTTCGCGAGTCGGGCGCCATTGAGCAGGATGCAGACATCATCATGTTCATTTACCGTGACGAGTATTACACCAAGGACGCCTGCAAGGAGCCGGGCGTGGCTGAGGTGATCATTGCCAAGCAGCGAAACGGTCCGACAGGCGTGGTCAAACTTGCCTTCCTGAACAAGATCACCAAGTTTGAGTCACTGGCC
>CAISLL010000213.1 GCA_903886165.1 uncultured beta proteobacterium
CGACGTCGAATACACACAGCAACGCCTGCGGCTGCGCTTGCTGGAGCAACAAGAACAACTGATGCGCTTTGCTCGCGAGATCGCTAGCCGCGAAATTACCCGTGTTGAATTCCTGGCACGTGCCGAAGCCATGACCCACCTTTACCCTGAGCTGCATGGACTGACCTGGATGGATGAACGCGGCAAAGTGCGGGTGCGCTTCAGCACCTCCAATCTGTCGAACCCGTCTGAAAAGACTTCAGGTGAAACTGCTGACGCAAAAAACATTCTTGCGAATTTCCAGTTGACGCGCGATCTGTTGTTGCCCATTTACTCCACGCCACTTGCCCGCAAGGACATGGCAACCGTGCTTCAATTGCATCTGCCCCTGATTGAAAAGGCCGGCTTCAAAGGCGATCTGATGGCCGAGTACTCAATTGACGCCATGTACCGTTATGAAGTACCCACCGAGGTCACTTCCAAATACGCGATCTCCTTGCATGATGCAGCCGGCGCATTGCTGGCTGGCACCACCGTGTCGGAGGACAAGCTCAAACGGCATTTGCTGCCATGGTCGAGCCCGATCAACACCTATGAAATGCCCTTGTCACCCGTGGGCCATGGTGTGACTGTGCGCGGCGTGGCCTACCGCACCTCGCTTGGCGTGATTGGGAGCGGCCTGTTCTGGGTGGTCATGGTGCTGAGTGCGATCACCGCCTGGCTGTTGCTGGCCAACTGGAAACACACGCGTAGGCGCATCCAGGCGCAGGATGCATTGGTGCAGGAAACCGCGTTTCGCCGTGCCATGGAGAATTCAATGCTCACCGGCATGCGTGCACTGGACATGCAAGGCCGTATCACTTACGTCAACACGGCGTTTTGCCGCATGACAGGCTGGAGCGAGGAAGAGCTTGTAGGCAAAACCGCGCCGTTTCCCTATTGGCCAGAGGAAGACTATGACATGCTCACAATCCGGCTGCAAGAAGAGCTTGCGGGGCAAATCCAGCCTGGGGGCGTCCAGTTCAAGGTGCGGCGCAAGGACGACTCACTGATCGAAGCGCGCTTCTACGTGTCGCCATTGATTGATGCGTTTGGCCAGCAAACCGGCTGGATGACATCGATGACAGACATCACCGAGCCCAACCGCATCCGAGAACAACTGGCCACCTCCCACGAGCGCTTTACCGCCGTGCTGGAAGCACTGGATGCCTCCATCTCCGTGGCCCCGCTGGGCTCCGACGAACTGCTGTTTGCGAACAAACTTTACCGGTTGTGGTTTGGTGCATACACCACAGGCCACCTGCAATTGGTGGAAGAAGCTGGCGTGCCCGCCTCTGTCATCAGTGACGAAACCCGCGATGCGGTGGACGCCTTCGCCGGTCTTCCAACCAACCATTTGTCAGAAAAAGAGGCCGAGAGTTCCGAGATCTATCTGGGCAGCCTCGGGCGCTGGCTGGAAGTGCGCACCCGTTACCTGAGTTGGGTGGACGGCCGCCTGGCGCAGATGGTGATTGCCACCGACATCACCGCAAGGCGTGTGGCCGAGGAGCAATCTGAAATACAGGCACAGCGCGCTCAGGCGTCCAGCCGTCTGATCACCATGGGTGAAATGGCCTCCAGTGTGGCGCATGAACTCAACCAGCCGCTCACCGCTATCAATAATTACTGCAACGGCATGCTGTCTCGCCTCAAGGCGCATCAAATCACCGAAGATGAATTGCTGGGGGCACTTGAAAAAACCGCGCGTCAGGCCTACCGTGCCGGCCAGATCATTCACCGTATTCGGGCTTTTGTCAGACGCAGCGAGCCCAACCGCACGGTCGCCAGCGTGGCCACCCTGGTGGCCGAAGCAGTCGAACTGGCAGAAATCGAACTGCGCAGGCGCAACGTCAAGCTCATACAGTACATCGCACCAGGTATGCCGACTTTGTTGGTCGATCCGATCCTGATCGAGCAAGTGCTGCTGAATCTGCTCAAAAACGCCGCCGAATCAGTTGACACGGCGCAGCGCCCTTCAGCGCAACGCATTGTCAAGCTGCGTGCGGCACCCGCGCTAATGGCCAACAAGCAGGTGATCGAATTCATGGTGACCGACTCGGGCGGCGGCATTTCACCTGACGTGATGGCCCGCCTCTATGAAGCCTTTTACTCCACCAAGGCCGAGGGCATGGGCATTGGCCTGTCGTTGTGCCGCTCCATCGTGGAGTCACACATGGGCTGGATGAAGGCTGAGAACCTCTACAATGGCGAGGTTGTGACGGGCTGCTGCTTCACTTTCTGGATTCCAATTTCAGAACCCCTCACGGACACGCTCATCAGGCGTTCTGAACCACATACATCGCAGGTTGCACCATGAGTTTGATCCCCAAAAAAGGTACGGTATACGTCGTTGACGACGACGAGGCTGTCCGCGATTCGCTGCAATGGATGCTTGAGGGCAAGGACTACCGGGTACGCTGCTTTGATTCAGCAGAGTCTTTTCTCAGCCGCTTCGATGTGCGCGAAGTTGCATGCCTGATTGTGGACATCCGAATGGGTGGCATGACAGGTCTGGAGTTGCAAAACCGGCTGATCGAAAATCGTTCGCCCCTGCCCCTGGCGTTCATCACCGGGCACGGCGATGTACCGATGGCCGTTGACACCATGAAAAAGGGTGCCATGGATTTTATCCAGAAGCCGTTTGACGAACCGCAACTGTTGCCTTTGGTGGAGCGGATGCTGGAACAGGCCAAGGAGTCTTTTGCCGAATACCAGAATGCACTCAACCGGGACGCTCTGATGGCTCGCCTCACGCTGCGGGAGTCACAGGTGCTGGAGCGCATTGTGGCGGGCAGATTGAACAAACAGATTGCCGATGACCTCGGCATCAGCATCAAGACCGTCGAAGCACATCGCGCCAACATCATGGAAAAGCTTGGTGCCAACACGGTGGCCGACCTGCTCAAGATCGCACTCGGGCCAAATGCTGTCAAGGCCTGATTATTTGCTAATATCTACATAGCTGCATACGCCCGCCCCATATTGGTTAGCGGGCTTTTTTATTGAAAATTGGACATGACCACACAAACCCAATCCGCACACATCATTGACGGTGTTGAACTCTCCAGAAAGTTGCGCGAGGAAGTGACAGCACGGACCCAGACGCTCAAGGCGCGCGGCATCACTCCCGGTCTGGCGGTGGTTCTTGTGGGCGAAAACCCAGCCAGCCAGGTCTATGTACGTAACAAGGTCAAGGGCTGCCAGGACTGCGGTTTTCACTCGGTGCTAGAACAGTACGATGCCGGCATGACAGAAGCGGAGTTACTGATACGCATCGCCGCGCTCAATGCGGACCCGGCCATTCACGGCATTCTGGTGCAGTTGCCGGTGCCCGCGCACATTAATGCCAACAAGGTGATTGAGGCAATTTCACCGCTGAAGGATGTGGACGGTTTCCACATCGCCAGCGCCGGCGCACTGGTGACGGGTATGCGCGGTTTCTGGCCATGCACACCGTATGGCTGCATGAAAATGCTGGAATCCATCAGCTATGACCTCAGGGGCAAGCATGCGGTGGTGATCGGGCGCTCCAACATCGTCGGGAAACCGATGGCGCTGATGCTGCTGCAAAAAAATGCCACCGTGACCATTTGTCACAGTGCCACCAAAGACCTCAAGGCATTCACGCTGCAAGCCGACGTGATCGTGGCGGCCGTGGGCAAACGCAACCTGGTCACCGCCGACATGGTCAAGCCCGGTGCCGTGGTGCTGGATGTTGGGATGAACCGCAACGATGAGGGCAAGTTGTGCGGCGACGTCAATTTTGAAGGCGTGCGCCAGGTGGCGGGCCATATCACCCCCGTGCCGGGTGGGGTTGGCCCCATGACCATTACGATGCTGTTGGTCAACACCCTTGAAGCGGCCGAACGCGCCGCCAAGTAAAGGCCTTGCCGACCCCAAGCGATCAACCAAATGACCAATCCACTCCTCTCCTTTGACGGCCTGCCGCACTTTGACCAAATTGGGCCAGAGCATGTTGAGCCAGCCATTGAGCAACTCTTGGCGGACGCCAATGTAGCGCTTGAAACCGTCACGGCGCCAGAGTTTGCGCCAACCTGGGAGGGTATTGCCGTGGTGCTTGATGTGGCGACCGAGCGCCTCTCCCGTGCCTGGGGCTGTGTCAGTCACCTCAACAGCGTGGCAGATACGCCTGAGCTGCGTGCGGCCTTCAATGCCATGCTGCCCAAGGTGACCGAGTTTTACACGCGTTTGGGCGCCGACGAACGCCTGTACGCAAAATACCGCGCCATTAACCCAGGCAGCCTGAATGCCGAGCAGCGTCAGGCGCTCAAGAACGCGCTGCGCAATTTTGTATTGGGCGGTGCTGATCTGAAAGGCGCAGAGAAAGACCGTTTTGCCGAGATTGCCGAACGGCAAGCCTTTCTGAGCCAGAAATTCAGCGAAAACGCGCTCGATGCCACCGATGCATTTGCCTATTACGCACAAGCGGATGAACTTGACGGTGTGCCAGGCGATGTGTTGCAAACCGCACGCAAAGCCGCCGAAGCGGACGGCAAGGAAGGCTACAAACTCACCCTGAAAATGCCGTGCTACTTGCCGGTCATGCAATTTGCCAGCAGCAGTGCGTTGCGTCAAAAGCTTTACCGCGCCTACGTCACCCGCGCATCAGACCAGTCAGAAACTGAGGGCACCCGGTTTGACAACTCGGGCATCATCAGCGAAATGCTGGCACTGCGCCTGGAAGAAGCCAAATTGCTGGGTCACCCTGATTTTGGCACCTTGTCGGTGGTGCCAAAAATGGCCGAATCGCCCCAGCATGTGGTCGACTTTCTGCGTAACTTGGCGCAGCGGGCACGGCCTTTTGCCGAAAAAGACCTGGCGGACCTGCGAACCTATGCGCTTGCGCATTTGCATTTGCCTGACCCGCAACCCTGGGACTGGCCGTATGTGAGCGAAAAACTCAAGGAAGCGCGTTACGCCTTCAATGAACAAGAGGTCAAGCAGTATTTCCCCCTGCCGATCGTGCTGGCTGGCCTGTTCAAGATTGTGGAAACCCTGTTTGAAGTGTCCATCCGCCAAGACCACGCTCCAGTGTGGCATGAGTCGGTGCGTTTTTACCGCATTGAACGCGCCAAAACCGGTGCCGCACCTGAACTGGTGGGCCAGTTTTACCTCGACCCGGCAGCGCGTAACGGCAAACGTGGCGGAGCATGGATGGATGACGTGCGCGCCCGCTGGTTGCGCCCTGACACCCATCAGTTGCAAACCCCGGTGGCCCATCTGGTGTGCAACTTCGCCAGCGGCATCGACGGCAAACCCGCCCTGCTGACGCACGATGACGTGACCACCCTGTTCCATGAATTTGGCCACGGCCTGCACCACATGCTGACGCAGGTCAACGAGCGTGATGTCTCCGGCATCAGCGGTGTTGAATGGGACGCCGTGGAGTTGCCCAGCCAGTTCATGGAAAATTTCTGCTGGGAATGGGATGTGCTCAGAAACATGAGCGCCCACGTGGACACCGACCAGCCGATGCCGCGCGCCCTGTTCGACAAGATGTTGGCCGCCAAAAACTTCCAGAGTGGCATGCAGACGCTGCGCCAAATCGAGTTTTCGCTGTTTGACATGTTGTTGCACACCGCACATGACCCGGCGCAAGACATCATGCCGCTGCTGCAACAGGTGCGCGACGAGGTCGCCGTGCTGCAACCGCCCAGTTGGGCGCGCACCGCACACACCTTCAGCCATATTTTTGCCGGTGGTTATGCAGCGGGTTATTACAGCTACAAATGGGCCGAGGTTTTGAGCAGCGACGCTTATGCCGCTTTTGAAGAAGCCGTTGGTGCCGACGGTTTGCCAAGTGTGGCAATGGGTCAAAAATACCGCCAAAGCATTCTGGAAGCCGGGGGCAGCCGTCCGGCCCTCGAATCGTTCAAGGCATTTCGTGGCCGTGAGCCCACGCTGGACGCCTTGCTGCGCCACCAGGGCATGGCACAGACCGCATAGGGAGAAAGCATGAGGCACACACATTTTTGGGCCAGCCAATCAAGTGCCGCGACCAAGCAACAGGCAACGCGAAGCTTGTTGGCACTTGCTTGCGGATGTGTTCTGCTGACATCAGCCCAGGCGCAGGCACAGGCCGTTTTCCGCATTGTCGGACCCGACGGACGTGTGACGTTTTCTGACAAACCGCCAGCCAGCTCGGCCGCAAAGGCGACGCCGCTGGACAACAGTACGGCGGCCAACCCGTCAGGCAGCGCGGCATTGCCTTTTGAGTTGCGCCAGGTGGTGGCCAAGTACCCGGTCACGCTTTACACCAGTAGCAACTGCGCGCCTTGCGATAGCGGGCGCAGTCTGCTGATCACGCGCGGCGTGCCGTTTGCTGAAAAAACCATCAGCACCGCTCAAGACGCTGAAGCGCTGCAAAACCTCAGCAGCGCACCATCATTGCCTTTCCTGACGATCGGTGCACAGCATGTATCAGGTTACGCCAGCTCTGAATGGACGCAGTATTTGAATGCTGCAGGCTACCCTGAGCGCTCCAGGTTGCCTGCCAGTTACCGCGTCCCTGTCGCCACACCCCTGACCTCCGCCCCAACACCGTTGTCTGTCGAAGCCCCGCAGGCACCCCAACCCAAGTCTGCACCGGTGATAGCCGCGCCACCACGCGTCAATCCGAACAACCCGGCAGGCATCCAGTTCTAGGTACCGGCCCGATAACGGCACAACAAAAACTCAGAAAGTCATCAGGCCGGCAAGGCAATCTGGTTGTCCACACTGAACTGGTAATCCCTGAAGATGTGCTCGGCGCTGAGGGTCTGGTAACTGCCGTCGCCATTGCGACGGGTGGTATCTTTCAGGCGGTAGGTGTAATGGCCACACGTCCACAACTTGAAGTTGCGCATTTGGGTGCAGAGACAGGTCTTGTCCAGCACCGCGATGTTTTTGCCATCCGGGTGCAAAGCCAGTTCACGGTTGTAAGCCGTGATGTAGGCGCAATTGCCATTGCCGTCCAGCAAGTAGCCATAGGACTCGCAATTGGGACGAATGCCATCACCAATGGCCGGTGAGCCCTTGAGCATGCGCATCGGGTAACCAGTCGGCGAAATGGTGTTGACCTCGATGTCCGACTCACTGGCGAGAAAATAGTCCTGCTTGACATGGGCCGGCAAACCACATTCGTCAGCGACCGTGAAACGCGTGGCAACCTGCACGGCAGCAGAACCTGTCTCAAGAAAAGATACCGCGTCACTACCGGTAAAAATCCCACCAGCGGCAATCACCGGAATATGCAGTTGTTCGTCTTTTACATACTTGATGACTTCGGCAATGATGGTCGCCAGGTCGTACTGTGCCCAGTCCAGTCCGAAACCGAGGTGACCGCCCGCCAACGGGCCTTCCACGATCACGTAATCAGGCAAGCGATCCAGGCGTGCATTCTTGCGCAGGAACAACTGCAGGGCACGCACGCTCGACACGATAATGCCGAGTTTGACGTCCCTGAACCGCGGGTGATCGGCAATCAGGCCAAATGACCCCAAATGCAGACCCGCGCTCAGAGTGATGCCGTCAATACCAGCATTCAGCGCAGAAGCCATGCGCACCTGCAGGGTTTCGCGCGGGCCATTCATGGTGAGTTTTTCCATGCAATTCACAAAAATCAGACCATCGCCTCTTTTTGCTTCCATGGTGGCACCCACATGACGGCGGGTTGCATCTGCCAGCACATCCAGGTCAAACTTGATGCCAGACTTGTCTGCGTTGTTGATGTTGGCTTTGTATTGCTTGGTTTTGTCCTTGACAAAACTGGTGTCAAAGCGCCGATCTGACACGTCGTTCACCATGGCGTCAGAAATGTGCCCGATACCGCCCAGGCGTACGGCTTCGAGGGCGAGTTCTGCTGTCGAAATGTCCACCCCCATGCCTCCCACAATGATCGGCACATACTCTTTCTTGCCGAACATCAGGCGAAAATCATCCACACGTTTCATGAAAATCCTTGAGCCATCTGACTTCTTCGGGGGGCTAACACTGCACGCAATGCCAGTGCGAGGAAGCAAAAAATCACAAGACGAAATGTTCTTGTGTGGCTCCGATTCTAACCGTGCCCCTCAGATTGCAAGACCCGTGTTCAATACCCATCCTGCGGCTGTATGCTTCATCTGAATGTCACTTTTTTGCGAGTTCTACCATGACCCCTTCTGCACGCAAAACCCAAAAAGCACTCAAAGGCGTGCGCGTATTGAGCCTCTGTCTGAACTTGCCTGGTCCGGCGGCATTGCAACGCTTGCGCCAGATGGGCGCTAGCTGCCTGAAATTTGAGCCACCAACTGCGGGTACACGCGTTGCCACGACCGGCGACCCCATGAGCGCCTACAGCCCAACTGCCTACGCCGCGCTACACGTCGGCATTCGCACCCGCACACTTGATCTGAAAACCCCGGTTGGCCAAAAAAGTCTGCAACGAACACTCGCCAAAACCGATGTGCTGCTGACCTCATTTCGCCCCAGTGCGCTTGCCAAACTCGGGTTAACCTGGAACGGGCTGCGCGCCGTTCATCCACACCTCAGCCTGGTGGCCATCGTGGGTGCGCCGGGAGCCCGAGCCGATGAACCCGGCCACGACCTCACCTACCTGGCCGAGAACGACCTGGTCACGAACCTGGATTTGCCAGCTACCCTGTATGCCGACATGGGTGGCGCATTGATGGCCACCGAGGCGGTGCTGGAAGCGGTGCTGCAGCAGCGGCAAAATGGCGTGGGCAAGTATTTTGAGGTGGCATTGGCAAAGGCAGCTGCCTATTTGGCGCTGCCGCGCCATTGGGGACTGACATTACCGGGAACCCAGATTGGCGGCGGCCATACTGGTTACAAGGTTTACGCCTGCAAAAACGGGCGGGTGGCACTGGCAGCACTTGAGCCCCACTTCGCCAGGTCCCTGTGTACTGTGGCAGGTGTTACCTGGTCCACACCTGCCACCATGATGGCGGCAAGCACACATGCATCGATTGCACATTTTGTCGCGACGCGAACCCGAAGCGCCCTAGAAAAACTCGCGGTCCAGCAGGACATTCCGCTATATACGCTTCCAAAAGCGTAGCATCAATCGCTCATTATAAAAGGCCATAGACCTATTTTTCCTGAATTTCGAGCAAAACCACAGCGCGTGCTTCGATGGCATGGCCCAGCCCTACCGGGCCCATTTTTTCCGAAGTTTTCGCTTTCACGTTAACCTGATCCAGCGACACCCGCAACGTCTCAGCCATCCTGGCCCGAATGGCCGGCATGAACGGCATCAGCTTGGGAGCCTGGGCAATGACGGTGCAGTCCACATTGCCAATTTCAAATCCTTTGTCACGCACACGGCACGCCGCCTCCGCCAGTAACACGCTTGAGTCAGCGCCCTTAAACCGCACATCGGTGTCGGGAAAATGCGTGCCGATGTCACCCAAGGCAGCAGCCCCCAGCAAGGCGTCGGTAACGGCGTGCAAAAGCACATCGGCATCCGAGTGACCCAACAGCCCAAGGTGGTACGGCACCTCCACCCCGCCAAGCATCAGTTTGCGCCCGGTCACCAGGGCGTGAATGTCCCAGCCTTCACCGATTCTGAAATTCATGTGCAAAGCCTCTGATGTATTGATGTCTGACGGCTTTGCAGCACGGCCTGCGCCAGCGCAAAATCTTCCGGGTAAGTGACCTTGAAGTTTTGGGCACTTCCGACCACCAGTCGGGGCGCCAAACCCATGGCCTCGATCGCGCTGGACTCGTCGGTAACGCCGTCACCTGCCAGTTCCAGCGCCTCCAACAGGCTGCCAATGCGAAACATCTGCGGTGTCTGTGCCAGCCATTTGTCTGGTCGCGGCAAGGTGCCGACCACACGATGACCGTGTGCGACCTTCAGCGTGTCGGGCAAAGGCAGCGCCAGCAGGCCGCCCACTTCGTCGCTGATGCAGGCATCCAGCAACTGGTTGATTTGCTCGGGGGTGACGAGACAGCGCGCCGCATCGTGCACCAGCACCCAGTCATGCCGCACTGCGCCCTCTGACAGCAGGGCATTTAAACCATTAAATGCGCTTGCAGCCCTTGTAGAACCGCCACAATAGGCTATCAAAAATGAGTAATTTTTTGCCTGTGGTGACTTGAAGAAATGGTCATCCGGCGACACCACCAGCAGGGTTTGGTCGATTCGGGGCACCTCGGCAAAAGCCGCCAGCGTGTGCATCACCATGGGCTGACCGGCCAGCATCTGGTACTGCTTGGGGCCGGCAGCACCGGCGCGTGACCCCGTGCCCGCGCAGGGAATGAGGGCCCAGCAACGCGGTGCCGCGCTGGGTTTGAGGGCTATGTCGTCAAGTTCAGTCATGGTGTGGCCTGCATTCTAGAATCCACGGCAAGACACCCTGCCAATTCCTGCGAAGGGTTTTGGCGTTTTCGCCTCAGAAACACTCGCGTGAATTGACGACATGGACCTACCCAAACTCACCTCCGGCAAACGCTACACCCTGCCCCGCCCTGCAGGTTCTGCCGACGCCTTGCTGCTGGCACAACTGGCCATGCGTGAGAAAGCCGCACACAAAGTCACCGCCATCGTCACCGCCGATGCGCCCGATGCCCAGCGCCTGATCGACGAAATGGCGTTTTTTGCGCCAAACCTGCGCTGCGTGTTGTTCCCGGATTGGGAAACGCTGCCCTTTGACACGTTTTCACCTCACCAGGACTTGATCAGCGAGCGCCTGGCCACCCTGTGGCGCATCAGCCAGCGCGACAAAGACACCGGCGCCGATGTGGTGGTGGTGCCTGCCACCACCGCACTGTACCGGCTGGCACCGCCGAGTTTTCTGGCTGGCACCACGTTTCACTTCAAGGTCAAGCAAAAACTCAACGAGGCCAAGCTCAAGGCACAGCTGACGCTGGCCGGTTACAGCCACGTGACACAAGTGGTCAGCCCCGGTGAATACGCGGTACGTGGTGGCTTGATTGACCTGTTTCCCATGGGCTCGCTGGTGCCGTACCGGGTGGATTTGTTTGACGACGAGATCGACAGCATCCGCACCTTCGACCCCGACAGCCAGCGCAGCCTGTACCCGGTGCCCGAAGTGCGCCTGCTGCCCGGGCGCGAGTTTCCGATGGATGACGACGCACGCGCGCGTTTTCGCAGTCGCTGGCGTGAATTGCTGGAAGGTGACCCTACCCGCAGCCGCATCTACAAAGACATTGGTGCGGGTGTCGCCACCGCCGGTATTGAATACTATCTGCCACTGTTTTTCGAAGCCACCGCCACCGTATTTGACTACCTGGGCGATGCCGCGACCGTTGTATTGCACGGCGACCTGGAACCCGCATTCGC
>CAISLL010000214.1 GCA_903886165.1 uncultured beta proteobacterium
CGCTGATGAGAAGATGACGTGCCAGAGAACGGCCAGCTGATTCCATTTCCAAGTTAGTTGTGTCGAATGTCGCATCGATCTGGCAACGCAATGGAACATACCCGCTTTGCGAGCCGTGCAAAAAAAAGAGGCCCAACGGGCCTCTTTTTTGCGTGTTGAACCATCAAGCCTTCAGCGCTGTCAACACCTCATCGAGCATCTTCTTGGCATCACCAAACAACATGCGGTTGTTTTCCTTGTAAAACAACGGGTTGTCAACGCCCGCGTAACCGCTGGCCATGCTGCGCTTCATCACGATCGAGGTTTTGGCCTTCCAGACTTCCAGCACCGGCATGCCGGCAATCGGGCTACCCGGGTCATCCTGGGCACTCGGGTTGACGATGTCATTGGCGCCAATCACCATGGTGACATCGGTGGCCGGGAAGTCATCATTCAGTTCGTCCATTTCAAACACAATGTCGTAAGGCACCTTGGCCTCGGCCAGCAACACGTTCATGTGGCCCGGCATGCGCCCGGCTACTGGATGGATGCCAAAACGCACATTGACACCTTTTTCACGCAGATGTCTGGTGATCTCATACACCGTGTGCTGGGCCTGTGCCACCGCCATGCCGTAGCCCGGCACAATGATGACACTCTTGGCTTCACGCAGCAGTTCCGCCGTCTCCAGGGCGGTGACCGGTGTCACCTCACCCGCCGGTTGTGCGCCGCCTGCCGCTGCCGTGGGTTTGGCGCTGGTCGTGCCAAAACCGCCGGCGATCACGCTGATGAAGCTGCGGTTCATGGCGTTGCACATGATGTAGGACAAAATTGCACCGCTGGAGCCCACCAAGGCACCCACCACAATCAGCAAATCGTTTGACAACATGAAGCCGGTGGCCGCTGCCGCCCAACCTGAATAGCTGTTGAGCATGGACACCACCACTGGCATGTCAGCGCCGCCAATGGCCATCACCATGTGAACACCAAACAGCAAGGCCACCACAGTCATCACGATCAGTGGCGTCATGCCTTCGGCAATGCTGTGGGCGTTCATGAACTCGCGCCCAAAATAAATCACCACCATCAGACCGGCCAGATTCATCCAGTGCCGGGCCGGCAGCAGCATCGGGTTGCCGCTGATGCGCCCAGACAGCTTGCCAAACGCCACCACAGAGCCGGAGAAGGTGACGGCACCAATGAAGATGCCGACATAAATCTCCATTTCATGGATCGATCTGGCAGCACCCTCAAAACCCTTGGAGGCCTCCGGGTCAATGAAGGTCGCAATACCGACCAGCATCGCCGCCAGACCCACCATGCTGTGCATCAGTGCAACCAGTTCGGGCATTTGCGTCATTTGCACGGTGCGGGCGGCATACAGGCCAATGGCGCCACCGATCAGCATGGCGGCAATGATCCAGGGCAGCCCGGCAGCGGTCACTTGCGGGCCAAACACGGTGGCCAGCACGGCAATCGTCATGCCGACCATGCCGTACAGGTTGCCGCGCAAGGCAGTGGACTGGTTGGACAAACCGCCCAGGCTCAGGATAAACAGGATGGTTGCGCCAATGTATGCAACCGTGGCCAGACTGGAAGACATGTGGGGAATCCTTCTTGTTTTTATTTGCGAAACATGGCCAGCATGCGCTGGGTCACGGCGAAGCCGCCAAACATATTGATGGCGGTGAGCACAATGCCCGCCGCTGCCACCCAGGTGATCAGGCTGTCAGGCCGACCCACAGCACCGGCAATCGGTGAAATCTGAACCAGCGCGCCAATTGCAATGATGCTGCTGATGGCGTTGGTCACACTCATCAGCGGTGTGTGCAAGGCCGGCTTGACGTTCCAGACCACCATGTAGCCAACAAAGCAAGCCAAAACAAACACCGTGAAGTGCGACATGAACTCTTTGGGAGCATTGGCACCAATCAGCCAGAACAAGGCGGCTGCCACGCCAAACATGATGGCCAGCTTGCTGCCCGGCATGGGTTCGCTGGCTGCGCCATGGCCCTGTGCCTTCTTGACAACCGGTGCGGCAGCCGGTTTGGCTGCTGGCGGCGGTGCGGGTGCCACTGTGGGCGCCGGGGGCGGCCAGGTGACGCTGCCCTGGTTGATGACGGTCAGGCCACGGATGGCGTCATCTTCCATGTTGACGTTGATGACACCGTCTTTGGTCTTGCACAGTTCCTCGGTCAGGCGAAACAGGTTGGTGGCATACAAGGTGGAGGACTGCTTGGACAGGCGTGAGGCCAGGTCGGTGTAGCCCACAATGGTGACACCGTGGCGCACCACGGCCTCACCGGCCACGGTCAATTCACAGTTGCCGCCCTGCTCACCGGCCATGTCCACAATGACGCTGCCGGGTTTCATGCTTTGCACCATCTCGGCGGTGATCAGCTTCGGGGCGGGTTTGCCGGGGATCAGGGCGGTGGTGATGATGATGTCGACCTCTTGGGCCTGTTTGGCATACATCGCGCGCTGGGCTTGCTGGAAGCCTTCGCTCATGACCTTGGCGTAGCCGCCGCCGCCCGAACCTTCTTCCACATAGTCGACCTTGACGAATTCACCGCCCAGGGACACCACTTGGTCGGCCACTTCGGCACGGGTGTCATTGGCACGCACAATGGCGCCCAGACTGGCAGCGGTGCCAATGGCGGCCAGACCGGCCACTCCGGCACCGGCGATGAAGACCTTGGCTGGCGGCACCTTGCCTGCGGCCGTGATCTGGCCGTTGAAGAAACGGCCAAAGGCGTTGGCAGCCTCAATCACGGCACGGTAGCCGCTGACACCCGCCATGGAGGTCAGGGCGTCCATCTTCTGGGCGCGGCTGAGCGTGCGCGGCAGCGCGTCAATAGCCAGCACCGTGACCTTTTTGGCGGCAAGCTGCTGCATCAGATCCGGGTTTTGCGCTGGCCAGATGAAGCTGATCAGGGTCTGGCCTTGGTGCATCAGCGCGACTTCGTCCGGGGTCGGGCCACGCACCTTGAAGACAATGTCGGACGCTGCCCAGAGTGCGGCGGCACCGCTGATTATTTCGGCACCGGCCGCGCGGTAGCTGTCGTCGCTGCAATTGGCCAAGTCTCCCGCACCGGATTCAACGGCGACCTTGAAGCCAAGCTTGATGAGCTTTTCGACGGCCTCGGGTACGGTTGCGACGCGCTTTTCGCCGGGGAAAACCTCGCGCGGGACGCCTATGCGTTGAGCGGTTTTGGCCGGACTGGACGCACCAGCCTCCACGACACTGCCAGATACGTCTTGAATGCTTGCTTCAGTTTGCATGAGGCGACTCCTCGTCTATGTATAGGTATTGGTCAAAAAACCGTCCGAGCTTACCTCAGTTTTTTTGCATGGGACGTTAAAACCAGCTTTGGATTGATCTATGTCAGTCAGTTGTCAGTGGACAAACTTGCCGATAATTCGCCCCATGACAAACCGATGGAAACCCAGCGCCACCGTGGCGGCAATCATTGAACACAAGGGCAGATTCTTGCTGGTGGAAGAACACACGCCGGAAGGCCTGCGCCTGAACAACCCAGCCGGCCATCTGGACGAAGGCGAAGACCTTCTGGCAGCGTGTGCCCGAGAGGCGCTGGAAGAAACGATGCATCTGTTCACACC
Source organism: uncultured beta proteobacterium (assembly GCA_903886165.1). Classification (GTDB taxonomy): domain Bacteria; phylum Pseudomonadota; class Gammaproteobacteria; order Burkholderiales; family Burkholderiaceae_C; genus Rhodoferax. The sequence goes on from CAISLL010000214.1 coordinate 3,601, forward strand.
GACCCACCTGCTCGGCGTCTACATGTCGCGCTTTCAGCGTCCAGCCAACGATCAAGGCGCTGCGCAAGATGTCACTTATCTGCGCTTTGCCTTTTGCGGGCAGCTTGGCGCCTTGCAGGCCGGGCGCAACCTGGACACTGGCATTGTGCGAACGCTCTGGCTCAGTCCGGACGACATCCGTGCCAGCGCCGTGCGCCACCGCAGCCCGCTCGTCCTTCAATGCATGGAAGACTATTTAAGAGGCCAGCGTTTTCCCCTGTCTGCCATCCACACCGATGCAAGCGTGACCAGCCTGCAGCCTCACACCACTGGTCACACCAGATGAGCGGTCCGGGCAAAGGACAACGCGTGGTGGTGGGCTTGAGTGGCGGCGTGGATTCTGCCGTGACCGCCTGGCTGCTGAAGCAACAGGGCTTTCAGGTCATCGGGATTTTCATGAAAAACTGGGAGGACGATGACGACAGCGAATATTGCTCGTCCAACATCGATTTTGTCGACGCCGCCGCAGCGGCAGACGTGATTGGCATCGAAATCGAGCACGTCAACTTTGCCGCTGAGTACAAAGACCGGGTGTTTGCAGAATTTTTGCGGGAGTACAGCAGTGGCCGCACACCCAACCCCGACATTTTGTGCAATGCCGAGATCAAGTTCAAAGCCTTTCTGGACCACGCCATGCGCCTGGGCGCTGAAAAAATAGCCACCGGCCACTATGCCCGTGTGCGCCTGAACCCCGCCACAGAGCGCCATGAACTGCTCAAAGGGCTGGACCCCGCAAAGGATCAAAGCTACTTCTTGCACCGGCTGAATCAGGCACAACTGGCCAACACGCTGTTTCCGGTGGGTGAACTGCTGAAAACCGAGGTGCGCCGCATCGCCCTGGACATTGGACTGCCGAACGCCAAGAAGAAAGACTCCACCGGCATTTGTTTCATTGGGGAGCGGCCATTTCGCGACTTTTTGAACCGGTTCATTGCGAAGGAACCAGGACCGATCAAGAACGACAAGGGCCATACCATTGGCGAGCATGTGGGCTTGAGCTTTTACACCCTGGGCCAGCGTCAGGGGCTGGGCATTGGCGGCCTGAAGGTCAAAGGGGTGCAGCGCGGCGGTGGTGACCATGCGCCCTGGTTTGTGGCGCGCAAAGACATACCCTCCAACACACTGTGGGTGGTGCAGGGGCATGACCACCCATGGCTGCTGTCCAAAACGCTGACCGCTCAAAACGCCAGTTGGGTTGCAGGCCTTGCACCCGCCCCAAGCGCGCTGGCAGCCAAGACGCGCTATCGGCAGGCGGACGCGCCTTGCAACTTGCGGGGCGGTGCAGCCGCCGACACATTTGAGTTGAGCTTTTCAGAGCAGCAGTGGGCTGTGACCCCTGGGCAATCCGCTGTGCTTTACCAGGGCGAGATTTGTCTGGGTGGCGGTGTCATCGCCAATTAAAGCTGCCTGACTGATTCATTAATGATAGCTACTAACCATTTAAAATTAAGGATTAGAGTCTATTTTTGTATAAATATCAGCCCGGGAGAGCAGGCTCTCCATGTCCTTCAACATGGTTTCCATGCCAGCTTTTTGGGTTTCATCGGGTTGCACCCAGTTGGACAACTCTTGCTCCATGAAACACATGGTCATGCGCAAATAGGTGCTGTCCAACGCCTTGCGCACTGCAGAAAACTGCTGCCCAATCTTCAGGCAGCTCTCACCTTCCTCGATCATGCGCTGCACGCCGCGGATCTGCCCCTCTGCACGGCGCAACCTATTGAGCACCTCCATGCGGGAAGCTTCATTCGTCAAGACAGTCATGGTGTTCTCTTGCGTTGTTCAAATGAACATGGGGATGGCTGGCACCGGCCCCACGACACACATCTTAGTTGGCGCAACCGACTTTTGACTCAGGCACGCCCAGCTTTTTCAGGATGATGCCCAGGGGACAAAAATTGGTGAAGCCCGATTGGAATAGGTTGGCACCCACAAATGCAGTGAAAGCCAGCGCCCATTTGCTGACAAACAGCGGGCTGCCCTCCACCCCCAGCGCCAGCGAGATCATGATGAACAGGCCAGCAAAAACCAAAATATAGCGTTGTACGGTCATAGCAATGACTCCTTGTTAAACAGTTACTTGTCGAGACGGTTGATGCCCAGCAAACCCATGATGTATTTTTCATAGATGGGCTCCGAGGTGCCCTTCCTGAGTTTGCGCATGAAGTATTTTTCATAGGCGATCTTGGCCAGATGCACCCATTTTCCCTTTTTGAACCAATTCACATTGCGTGGCGGGATTTGTGGTAACGCCACAAACGCGGCTCCGGTGTCACCCATGTCAGCCAAGCACACCGCATTCCAGGTACCCTTGGCGGTCGCAGGCCGACCGGCCAGATCGTTGACGATGTTGTGGCAAATGGCGGTCATCATGCTCTCGATCATGTAGCCGGTCTTGGGGCATCCGGTCGGCACCGGGGTGACTTCCACGGGGGGAATGGCTACGCAGACGCCTGCGGAGTAAATGTTGCGATAGGCCTTGCTGCGTTGAAATTCGTCAATGATGACCATGCCGCGCGGGTTGCACAAATTGGGCACGGCCGCGACCGCATCCACCCCCTTGAAGGCGGGCAGCATCATCGACAGCTTGAACGCCACCTCATGGTCTTTCAGCGCCACACCCTGGTCATCGATTTGGGTGACAAACATCTTGCCCTGTTCAACCTTGGTGGTCTTGGCGTTGGTGATCCACTTGATGTCCCGGTTGCGAAACTCGGATTCCAGCATGGACTTGCTGTCGCCCACACCGCCCAAACCCAGGTGCCCGATGTAAGGCTCGCTGGAGACATAGGTGATGGGCACTTTGTTGCGCAACTTGCGCCGGCGCAGGTCCGTGTCCAGGATCATGGTGAACTCATAAGCCGGGCCGAAGCAACTCGCACCCGGCATGGCACCGATCACGATCGGGCCTGGGTTCTTCAAAAACGCTTCATAGTCCGCAAAAAAGGCCTGGGCATGGTCGACATGGCAGATGGAATGGGTAAAACCACCGCCACCCGATGTGACCGGCCCGGCGCCAGCCACTTCGTCAAAAGCCAGCTTGGGACCGGTGGCGATCAACAGGTAGTCGTAGTCCAGCGTGTCACCGCCGAGCAGCGTGAGCCTGTTGGCAACGGCATCGATGTGCGTGACCGCCTTTGCGATAAAACCGATCTTCTTTCGTTCAAGGTAGGGCGCAATCGGCAGCGTGACGGCTTCTCGCTCGCGCCAACCCACCGCCACCCAGGGGTTGCTGGGCACAAACTGAAAGTAGTCAACGCTGTTGACCACCGTGATGCGGTGCTCTGTGGGCAACAATTCCCGCAATTCGTAGGCGGCGGGCATCCCGCCAATGCCTGCACCCATGATGACGACGTGAGCCATGTCTTGTCTCCTGATAATTTGAAGTTAGTGAGTCTTGTCAAGGGAAACCGGCGCATCTGTGCGCGCCTCGATACGACGCCAATACAGCGCGTAATACAGGACCGGTATCACCACCAGCGTGAGCAAGGTGGACACCAGAATGCCAAAAATCAGGGAAATGGCCAGCCCGTTGAAAATCGGGTCATCCAGAATAAAAAAGGCACCAATCATGGCGGCCAGGCCGGTCAGGGCAATCGGTTGTGCACGCACAGCGGCCGACTGGATCACTGCGTCCTTGAAGGCCATGCCCTGCGACACCTGCAGCTCGATGAAGTCCACCAGCAAAATCGAGTTGCGCACAATGATGCCGGCCAGTGCAATCATGCCAATCATCGAGGTGGCGGTGAACTGGGCACCAAGCAAGGCGTGCCCGGGCATGACACCGATGATGGTCAACGGAATCGGGGCCATGATCACCAGCGGCGTCAGGTAGCTCTTGAACTGGGCCACCACCAGCAGGTAAATCAGGATCAAGCCCACACCGTAGGCCGCACCCATGTCGCGAAAGGTGTCATAAGTGATCTGCCATTCACCGTCCCACTTGACCGAATACTGGCGGTACGGGTCGCTCGGCTGGCTGATCCAATACTCGCCCATCTCGCCGGTGCCAGGCAAAGCGGCATCCTGCATCTTGGCGCGGATGGCAAACAAGCCGTACAAGGGTGAGTCGAGCTTGCCTGCCATGTCACCAAACACATAGCTGACACCCTGCAAATCCTTGGTAAACAGCGGCTTGTCAATGATGCCGGTTTCAACCTGCACCAGTTCCGACAAAGGCACCATCTGGCCATTGGCGGCCCGCAGTGGCAGCGCCAGAATCGCATCCAGCCCGACCTGGTCCTTGAGCGGCAACTGCAGGCGCACCGGCACCGGGTATTTGGCGTGGCCGTCGTGCAAATAGGCAGCATCCACGCCGGTGAGCGCCATGGCCGCCGTTTGCGCCACCATGGCCACCGGAATGCCCAGCGACTCTGCCCGCTGGCGCCGCACCCGCAAGTAAACACGTGGCGCATCGTCTTTCAGCGAGGTGTCCACGCCCACAATGTCAGGCGTGGCGACAAAGGCCTGCGCGACCCGGCGCGCCAGCGCTTGCCGACCGGCCTCGTCGGGGCCATAGACCTCAGCCACCAGTGGCGACATCACCGGTGGGCCTGGCGGCACTTCCACCACTTTGACCAAGGCATGGTGGCGGTCGCCAATTTTTTCAAGCTCGGGGCGAAGCCGCTGGGCAATCACGTGGCTTTTGTCACTGCGGTGTTGCTTGTCCACCAGGTTGACCTGCAGGTCACCTTGCTCGGCGTCGGCGCGCAGGTAATACTGGCGCACCAGCCCATTGAAGGTGATGGGCGACGCCGTGCCTGCATAAGCCTGCAGGTTCATCACCTCTGGCTGCTGCGCCAGAAAGGCACCCAAATCATGCAGCGCGGCAGCGGTGTTTTCCAGCGGTGTGCCCGCTGGCATTTCAACCACCACCTGGAACTCGCTCTTGTTGTCAAAGGGCAGCATTTTCAGCACCACCCACTGCACCAACGTCAGGCCAACCGAGAGCATCAGCGCCACCAGAATGCCCAGCAACAGCAGCCAGCGCTTTTTCCCGCTGTTCAAGAATGGCGTCAGCACCCGCGTGAACAGGTGCTGCAGTTTGGGGCCAAGCCCCTTGGACTCGACTTCGGCGAGCTTGGCGGCGTCACCATGGCCATGCTCCTTCATCACCTTGAGTGCCAGCCAGGGCGTCACGGTGAAGGCAATGAACAGCGAAATCGCCATGCCCAGGCTGGCATTGATCGGAATCGGGCTCATGTAAGGCCCCATCAAACCACTCACAAAGGCCATCGGCAACAAGGCGGCAATGACGGTGAACGTGGCCAAAATGGTCGGGCCACCCACTTCATCCACCGCGGTGGGAATAATCTCGCGCAGGCTGCGCTCGGGAAAGAGCTTTTGATGGCGGTGAATGTTCTCCACCACCACGATGGCATCGTCCACCAGGATACCAATGGAGAAAATCAGGGCAAACAAGGACACCCGGTTCAACGTAAAACCCCAGGCCCATGATGCAAACAAGGTGGCGGTCAGCGTCAAGATCACCGCTGCGCCCACAATCACCGCCTCACGCCGACCGAGCGCAAAACCCACCAGCAAAATCACCGAGCCCGTCGCAAACCCCAATTTCTGGATCAGCTTGTTGGCCTTTTCTGCGGCAGTTTCGCCATAGTCACGCGTGATGGTGGACTGGATATTGGCCGGAATCACGGTGTTGTTGAGCTCCTGCACCCGTGCCCGCACTGCACTGGCCACGTCCACCGCGTTGGTGCCCGGTTTTTTGGTCACGGTCAAGGTCAAGGCCGGGTACACCCCGCCCGCCTTCACATCCTGCCCAGCAGGTGCCGCAGACGCTGCCGCACCTGGCGTGTACCAGACATAGCGCGCAGGCAATTGCGCGCCGGTCTCAATGCGTGCCACTTCCCGCAGGTAAACCGGCAAGCCCTTGCTGACGCCCACCACCAAGTCACCGACATCCTGGGCTGAGCGCAAGAACTCGCCGGTTTCGACACTCAGCATCTGCCCGCCGGTCACTTGCGGATCCAGCACGGCGCCTGAAGGCATGCTGGCATTGGCTGCCGCCAGCGTGGCCTTGAGCGACAACACATCCACACCACGGGCGCGTAAGCGCACCGGATCCAGCCAGACATGCACCGCGCGTTGCGGCCCGCCAATGGTCTGCACCTCGCGGGTACCAGGTACACGCTTCAATTCAGCCTCTACCGTGTGCGCCACACGTTCCAGGTCCTCCGCCGGAAGTGCGTCCTTGCTCCACAGCGTTACCGCCAGCACCGGCACATCGTCAATGCCTTTGGGTTTGACAATCGGCGTGAGCGTGCCCAGATCACGCGGCAACCAGTCTTGATTGGCGTTGAGCACGTCATACAGCCGCACCAGCGCCTCGGTGCGCGGCACCCCCACCTTGAACTGCACCGTCATCACCGCCAAACCGGGGCGCGCCACTGAATAAGTGTGCTCAATGCCGGCGATCTGGCTCAGCACCTGTTCTGCCGGGCGCGCCACCATGTTGTGCACATCCACGCTGCTGGCCCCTGGAAAGGGAATCAGCACATTCGCCATGGTCACATTGATTTGCGGCTCCTCCTCACGCGGGGTCACCAACACCGCAAAAACTCCCAGCAGCAGCGCCACCAGGGCCAGCAGCGGTGTGATGGCGTTGAGTTTGAAGGCCTTGGCCAGCCGTCCGGAGATGCCCAATGGGGCTTCGTTTTGCATGCTCATCTCACTTCGCCGAATTGGCTGCAGGCTGCGCACCTGACAGACCAGCACGCAGCGGCTCCAGTGCCACCCGATCGGTGTCGTTCAGGCCCGCCAGCACTTCAACACCCTGTGACCCATGCTCTGCACCAAGGCGAATCGCCTTCAGCGCAAAGCCTTTGTCCACCACCACATACACCGCAGTCAACTCGCCACGGCGCAGAATTGCCGACGCTGGAATCACCAGACGCTGCGACTGACCAGCTGCAAAACGTACCCGCACTTGTTGCCCGGGGAGCAAACCCTTGCTCACGTCTGCAGGCAATTCAAGCCGCCATTCAATGGTTTGAGACACCGCGTCTGCGCTTGGCAGATGGCTGATCTGGCTCGGTCGAACCCATTGCGACGATCCATCGGCCGAACGTGCCTGCACCTCAACTGCGGCGCTGCCCTGCACTTGCACCGAGCGTGACACAGGCACCTGAACCACCACGCGCAAAGGCATGGGGGCATACAGGGTCAGCAAAGGCTTGCCGGGAAAGGCCAGGTCCCCTGCCTCGGAGAGTGTCTGCAAAACAAAGGCGTCAAAGGGAGCGGTGACACGGGTAAAGCCTTGCGTCAGCCCGGATTGTTTGTCGGAGGCACTGGCCTGATCACGGCCGGCCTGCGCCGACTTTAGCTGCGCATCGGCAGTATCCATTGCTGCCGCGCTGACAAAACCCTTGGAAAGCAGCTCGCGGGTGCGGTCAAAATTTGCCTGGGCATTGCGCAGTTCAGCTTGCGCCTGGGCCACTTGCGCACGGCTGCGTTGCACCCCGGTTTGGGTCTCACGATCGTCAATGGTGGCCAGCAATTGGCCGCTGCGCACCTGGTCACCCGCCTTGACAGCCAGCGTAACGATACGACCCGACGCCTGCGCCGACACCGTGCTTTGCTTCACCGGCTGCACCACGCCATCCATCATGAAGCCACTGCCCACCGACTTGAGTTGCACCGATGCCACGGGCACCTGCACAACGGCCTGTGCAAATGCTGTCGACATGGAAAAAACAGCCACCAGCACACCAACCGTGCGCCATGGCAACTGGCAGCTCAACAACCCGGCCAAAGAAAAAGAGCGCATGCGACATCCTCAAAATATACTATGGGGAGTATATAAGAAGTGTGTCAGGTTGTGCAAGTGGGCAGTTCAATCCTCAAAAAAATACCCTCGCGCCGCAAGGCAAACGAGGGTGTTTATGGGCCGCTACACGCGGCTCGGTGCGCCCTAAAACGGTAAGAAGAAGTTAAAGTTACAACGTATGAGTGAGTGAAGTTCGAATTGCAAACAATTGTATTGGTACATGAAGTTACAGATCCAAAATAAAAAATTCGTTTTTTTACTTGCGTTTTCTGAAAAGTTAAATATCACCAAGAATCATCATGTTTCCTGAGTCTTTTTTTACTTTTCGGACGCTCATTCTCGTCAATTATGCCAATTGATGCTTCAACCACAGGTCTTGCGACGATCGGCCAGTTCACCAAATTTAAACCGTGCTACGGAATTTGACACGGTTTTTTAGAC
>CAISLL010000215.1 GCA_903886165.1 uncultured beta proteobacterium
CAGCAGTGGGCACTTCTTTTCTTTAGTGCGCGATCTCGATGTTTCCTTTTTCTACCCAAAGCAAAGCAGCCCCCACCCCTGACGCACCTGCTGTCACCGCCAAAAGCCAGGAGGCGCACCCTCTGGACGCGTTGACGCATGGTGAGATTTCGGCCCACACCACGGGCGAACGCAAGGCTAGTATCCGCGAGAGGCTGGCCAGCAGCCCCAGCGGTGAGCAGCTGCAGCAGGTGTTCAAGGAACTCAGCGTCAAGGACAAGGGTGCTGCCAAACTTGTGCGCGAAAAGCTTGACGAGATCAAGCGCAGCAAAACCCAGGCCACTATTGCGCTGGAATGGGCTGACAAGGCGCAAGCCTTGCTGGCGCTGTCCAAACTGAACCTGGCCGATGCGCTGGCCTGGCAGCGTGACGCCGCCAAAGCCGGTGCCCCGCTGAGCAAGGAACCGCTGGCCGGCCTGAAAGTGCAATTGGTGGAGCGTGTGCGCGCCATTGAAGACCTGCAGCACCGCGTGCAGGTGCAGCGTGAGGCCGCTGTGTTGCTGGCACAACGCATTGAAGTGTTGTCGACCAAGCCGTGGGCAGACGCTCAGGCCGCCCAGGAAGCGCTGGCCGCAGATGTGGCCCACTGGCAAGCCGAGGCGAAGGCGCTGGCCAGTGACAGCAACTGGCCCAGTGTGGACGCCCGTTTCGTGCCCCAGTTAAATGACTCGCAAGCGCAGTTGTTGCTGGTGTGGGAGGCGTTCAGCGAGGCATTGACGCTGACCATCGCTGCAGCCACTGACACCAGCGCACCTTTGCCCAAGGTGCCCGTGTGGGCCGATGAGATTCGTGTGGCACGTGGCATACCTCTGGAGGCGCCAGTGGCCGCCCCCAAACCCAAGGTGGACCCTGAAATTCGGGCTAAGGCGGCGAATTTTGTGCGTGAAGTGCTCACCAAGCTAGAGCACGAAATGGCGCAGGGACATGGCAAGGCCAGTGTCAGCGTCGCCAATGCACTGCGCCAGGCACTCAAGGACAATGGCCGCCTGATTGACGACAAGCTTGAAGCCCAGGCGCATGCTGCGCTGGTGGCTGCGGGTGAACTGGAGGGGTGGCAACGCTGGCGTGCCGACCAGTTGCGCGAAGAACTGGTGATCAAGGCCGAAGGCCTGCTCAAGCGCCCGGAAGGCCAGGCCATTGGTGGCCGCAAGATGCAGGACACCCTGCGCCAGATGCGAGAGCAGTGGAAGCTCACCGACCAGGGCGGCGTGGCCAACCATGGCCTGTGGAAGCGTTTTGACGACGCCTGCAACGAAGCCCATAAAGTGGTGGAAGTCTGGCTCGAAAAAATCAAGGCCGAATCGGCCGAGCACCGCGCCCAGCGCCTGGCGCTGATTGAAGAAGTCAAGGCCTGGGCCGAAGCCAACCGTGTCGCGCTGGACGACGACTGGAAAGGCTTCAGCCGCGTGTTGCACCAGTTTGGTGACCGCTGGCGTGAATCCGGTCACGTCGGTGAAAAAATGTTTGCCGAGCTTCAACCCCTGTGGAAGGCGGCCATTGACCACGCGGCGGCACCGCTGGAAACCTTGCAAAAGCTCAGCTTGGAGGTGCGCCACGCCATGATCGACGAGGCCAAGGCGCTTGGCGCCGAGGCCATGCTCCGTATAGACGCGGTCAAGGCCTTGCAGCAGCGCTGGCAGGCAGAGGCTCATCGGGTGCCGATTGATCGCCGCCACGAGCAAAAGCTGTGGGACGCGTTCCGCAAGCCAATTGACGAGGCCTTCAACCGCAAGACCCTTGAGCGCGAGAAAGCCCAGAGCGCCCTGAGCGAGCGCGACCGCATCGTGTTGGACGCCTCCAAAGCCCTGCAAGCCGCCAATGCTTCGGACAATGCACAAGCGATTCGCAGTGCCATGACTGCGCTGGAAGCCGCCCTGCGCGGTCAGGCGCAGGCGCAAGCGGCTGTGGCGGCGGCCAAAGAATCCGAATCAATTAAGCCTGCAGACAATTTAGATAAATCGCTTGATGCTGCTGAAGTAGTAGCAGTTGAAGACCCTGTCGCAACCGAGGCGAGCAGCGCAGCTGCGCCAGAGCTGGTAAAACCAGTGGCAGCACCCAAGCGTGTGGTGGCCATGCGCGGGGATGACCGCCCTGGCATGAAAAAAGAAGATCCTGCCGTCATCGGGCGTGGAGGGAAATTCGGTGACCGCAAGGACGGTGGCCGCCCGGGGGCGCGCGATGCGGGCCAGGGTGGCATGCGTGATGCGCGCGGCCCAGGCCGTACCGATGACCGGAGCGTCCCGCGTGGTGAGCGCACCGATCGACCAGCTTACGGCGAACGTTTCGAGGCACCGCGTTTGGGTGATGCTGCTTTCAGGGCGCAGCGTGACGCGCTGGAGCAGGCCCAGTCTGCCTTGCGCAAGCTGGCATCCCAGGCGCATGGCGAAGCCCTGACGCACTTGCTGGCTGCCTGGGAGTCGCGAGATGCGGCGCAGGTGCCGAGCGTGCAGGAGCTTGGCAACCGGGTCAGTCCCGCAGCGCGCGGGGCCTGGGTGAAGGCACTGTCGCAGCCTGCATCAGGCGATGCCGCCACGGCCTTGCTGCGGCTTGAGATGGCGGCTGAAGTGCCGACGCCTGCCGAGCAATTGAGCGCACGGCGCATGCTTCAGCTGCAACTGCTCACCAAGCGCAATGACCCGGCACCGGCGCAGACCTGGGCGCAGGATGCGGCGACGGTGTTGGCATCAAACTTTGATGCAGCCCAGGTGCGTCGGGTGCAGAACGTGTTGAAAGTGTTGCTGAAACCCTGAGGTTTTGGGGGCGTTTTGCCCCCACTTTGTCTCCTCCGCCGGGGCTTAGGCTGCGATGGGGATGCGCCTGGGCGGTATACCGGTTTGTAGGCGCAACACTTCCAGCCTTGGCGGTTTGGCACCGGCGTCCCAGTCACTGAGCACCAGGCGGCGCAGTGTCCTGCCATTGGGTTCGCCAAGCACATGGTCAGCCGGGTGATGGGTGTGACCGTGGATCAATGTGCTGGCTTGTGCGGCTTCAAGCCAGGCCAGGGCCATTGCCGTATCAACATCCGCATAACTTGCACCACCAGTCTTGCGGGCATCGCTTTGCGTGCGCAGGTTTTTTGCGATGGCTTGACGCTCTGGCAGGGGTTTGGCCAGAAAGGTTTGGCGCCATGCCTCGCTTCGCACCTGTTGGCGAAAGTGCTGGTAATCAACGTCAGCCAGGCACAGTTCGTCGCCGTGTGAAAGTAGCCAGCGCTGGCCGTCAAAGTCCAGCACGGTGGGGTCGGGTAGCAGCGTCATGCCGCAGTCCCTGGCAAAGTCAGGGCCGAGTAAAAAGTCCCGGTTGCCGTGCATGACATACACCGGTAAGCGCGCTGACGTTGCCTTGATGGTTTGCTGGCACTGCAGCGCAAAGGCGCTGTCGGCATCGCCCGGGGAAGCGGTGAGGTCGTCACCGACCCAGACTTCAAACAAGTCGCCCAGGATGAAAAGGGCATCGGCCGGTGTCTGTGCCATATAGTGCTGCCAGGCGTCGAATGTGGCACGCCCAGTGGCCTGCAGGTGCAGGTCTGAGATGAAGTCAATGGCGCGCCAGTGCGGTGCTGCCCTGACGGTGCAAGATGGAAATGGCAGGAGGTCCTGGCTCACTGCCTGTCATTGCGGACTTGATCCGCAATCCATGACGTTTGATCGCCTGGATGCCGGGTCAGGTCCGGCATGACAAACGCAGGCAGTCATTGCCAGCAATTACAGCGCGACAGCTTTCTCGATCACCACGTCTTCCAGTGGCACGTCGTCGTGGTAGCCC
>CAISLL010000216.1 GCA_903886165.1 uncultured beta proteobacterium
CACCACCACACCGGCCAGCAGCAGGCGCAGCGTGTGCTGCACGCCGTTCGAGAGCGCCAGCGTCAGCAATACCGCCAGCACCGCGCCGCCAAATGCGGCCCCGGTCAGGCCCAGGCGCGTCAGCCAGCTGGTGCCAAACACAGAAAACGTCATGCCCTGCCCCATCATGCCACCACCGAGCATGCCGCCTGCGCCACCCATGGCGGCCAGCGCCAGCGCCACACCGAGCGATGCACCCGAGGCACTGCCGAGCAAAAACGGGTCGGCTAGCGGGTTGCGAAACAAGCCCTGCGCCAGGGCACCGGCCAGCCCCAGCAGCGCCCCAGCGGTCCATGCCCCCAGCGTGCGCGGCAGGCGAATGTCCCACACAATCTGGCGCGCCATGGCGTGTTGCTCAGGGTCAGCCAAGGGATTGAGCAAGGGCTTGACCAGGTTCTCAAACCCGGCACTGCCCACACACACGCCCAAGGTGGTCAGCAGCAGGGCCAGGCCCAGCAGTACCCAGCCAATGGCAGAGGCGCGCCCGGCGTTCACCGCACCACACTCCCGGCCTTGTCAGCCAGGCACTGCGCCATCAATCGTGCCCCTTCAGCCATGCGCGGACCGGGGCGCACCAACACATCAGACTGCGCCGAGGTGAACACACACAAGCGCTTCTCACGCATGGCCCGCATGCCTTGCCAGCCGGGACGCTGGCCCATGTTGTCCACGCTGCGCTGGCCGATCATGACCACGTCCGGGTTGGCGCGCACGATGAATTCAGGGTTGAGCTTCGGAAACGGCCCGAGGTTGGCCGGAATGATGTTTTTCACACCCAGGCGGGTCAGGGTTTCACCGATGAAAGACAGCTCACTCGCGCCGTAGGGGCCGGGGTTGACCTCAAAGTACACCCGGGTTGCGCCCAGATTTCTGGGCAGTGACTGCGCCGCCGCCGAGGTGGCGGCGTCAATGCCGCGCCAGACCCGCTGTGCGTCCGGCACCCCCAGCACCAGGCCCACCTTTTCCAGCACTCGTTTCACGTCGGCATGGGTTTTGGGCTCGAGGGCCACCACCTTGATACCCAGGGACTGCAAGCGGTCGCCCACACGCGACGAGGTGGCCATCAGCACCACATCGGGCTTGAGGGCAACGATGGCCTCCACATTGGGGTCAAGCCCGCCGCCCACCTGCGGCAGTTTCCTGACACTTTCGGGGTAGTTGGAATAACGATCAACACCCACCAACCGGACACACTGACCCAGTTCACACACGGTTTCGGTCAAAGACGGCAGCAGGCTGACAATGCGCTGCGGCGGCTGTGCAAAGCTCACGGCCACGCCCCGGTCGTCAGTGAGTTGCTGGGCCTGAAGTTGCCCATTGAGGAACAGCAACGCAACCAGGAAAGTTCTCTTCATGACGACTCCTTCAGTGTCAAAGGCAAACCCGCTGCCATCAGGGTGACGCGCTGGCAGACCTGCGCCACGCGCTGGTTCAGCAAGCCCAACGCGTCGACGAAAGCCCGCACCTCGGCCCCCATGGGAATCACGCCCAGGCCAATCTCGTTGCCGACCAGCACCACCGGGCCGGGTGCGTGCCCGACAGAATCCAAAAGCATAGCTATATCCTCTTTTAATAAAAGGGCTGCAGCCTGATTTTTCATAAATTCCTCGGATTGACACAGGTCACCTGCAGCGGCGGTTGGCACGGCTTGCAGGCCTGTCTGCGCCGCATCCGCAGGCATCAGGCAATTGGTCAGCCAGAGGGTCAGGCAATCCACCACGATCAGGGTGTTGGGACGACTGTGCGCCTGGATTGCCTGGGCCAGATGCAGCGGCTCTTCCACGGTGGCCATGCCAGGCACACGCAACAAGCGGTCGGCCTGGTGGCGCGCAATGCGCTGGCGCATCTCCTCGTCCCACGGTTGCGCCGTAGCAATCAGCACGGCCTTGTGTGTATCCGACTGCCTCAGCCAGCTTTGCGCCAAGGCTTCAGCACGGCGCGACTTGCCGCTTTTCTGGCCACCCAGAATCAGTTCGCTGCGCGCAATGTGAAGGCTGCTCAAGCCGGTGCTCATGCGCCGACCCCGGGTGTTTCCTCATGAGCGGCAGGTGCACCGCCAAACTGACGCCCCCAGTCCATCATGATGCGGTGCAACTTGGCCACACCGTCGGTCAGGGC
>CAISLL010000217.1 GCA_903886165.1 uncultured beta proteobacterium
ATCGACGCTGCTTAATGCCCTTGTTGGGCAAAAAATAAGCATCACCTCGCGCAAGGCACAAACCACGCGGCATCGCATCACCGGCATGCACACGGTCGGTGCCACTCAGTTTGTGTTTGTTGACACGCCAGGTTTTCAAACCCTGCATGGCAATGCGCTGAACAAATCACTTAATAAAACGGTAGTAGGCGCTGTGGCAGATGTTGACCTGATTCTGTTTGTGGTGGAGGCCGGCAGTTTTACGCCAGCCGACGCGCGGGTGCTGGCTCTGCTTGGCAAAAACATTCCCACGCTCCTGATTGCCAACAAGCTCGACAATGTGCACCGGCGCGGCGACATTGCGCCCTGGCTGCAAACCATGCAGGGCCAGCACAATTTTGCCGAGTTTGTGCCCATGTCAGCCAAGAGCGCCAAAGACATTGAGCGTTTGCTTGACATCTGCACGAAGTACCTCCCGGAGCAAGCCTGGTGGTACGCCGCAGATGAGCTGACCGACCGGAGCGAGCGTTTCATGGCCAGCGAGATGGTGCGCGAAAAACTCTTTCGTTTGACCGGCGACGAATTGCCCTATACCTCGACGGTGATCATCGACAAATTCGAAGAAGAGCCACCCCAGAAAAAGGGCCAAAAGCGCCTACTGCGCATTGCTGCCACTGTCGTGGTCGAGCGCGATGGCCACAAGGCCATGGTCATAGGCGACAAGGGCGAACGCATCAAACGCATTGGCATGGAGACCCGCGTCGAGCTTGAAAAGTTGTTTGACTGCAAGGTGTTCATCGAAATGTGGGTCAAGGTGCGCTCTGGCTGGGCTGATGATGAAGCGCGCGTGCGTTCGTTTGGCTACGAGTGAGTCGTTGAATTTGGCCGGCGTCGCATGTCGGTACAACGTCATGTCATCAACTGGGGCAAGCGATTTGCCTGTGTCACCGGCAGCCATGTGCGTTTTACGCCATCTGAAATTCCGGTGCCGGCGTTTGGCTGAACAATTGCGCACATAAATGGCCACCAAACGTATCACTGAAGAACCCGCCTATGTGCTGCACCGCCATGACTGGAGCGAGACCAGCCTGATCCTGGAGGTGTTCACCCGCCACCACGGGCGCATCGCGCTGGTTGCCAAAGGCGTCAAGCGCCCTAGCTCCAGCTTTCGCCCGATCTTGTTGCCACTGCAACCGTTGCACCTGGCGTTTGGGGGTGACGCCGAAATCAAGACGCTGAAAGCCGCCGAGTGGCAAGGCGGCCATGTCATGCCCACCGGTGACGCGCTGATGTCGGGCTACTATCTGAATGAGTTGCTGATGCGCCTGCTGGCGCGTGAAGACCCGCATCCGTTTCTGTTTGACGTGTATGCCAAGGTGGTGCAACTCATTGCCAGCGAACACGGCGAGGTGCTTGAAGCCGCCCTGCGGGCATTTGAGTTGCTGCTGCTGCGGGAAATTGGCTTGTTGCCGCTGCTGGATGCGCAAACCATGACGCTGCTGAGTCTGCATCCCGAGGAGCATTACACGCTGGTGCCCGAAGGCGGCTTGCGCCAAACCAACGAGGCTGACCGCAGCAGCCTCCGCGGTTCAAAATGGACCGGCTTGCAAGAGGTGCTGGGCGAGCGCGTGTCGTTCATCGAGGTGTTGCGCGCCTGTGCAGGGGTGAGCGGCGCGCTCAAGCCACAACTGCGCACCCTGCTCAATTACCATTGCGGTGTGCCGACGCTGCGCACCCGGCAGATGATGATTGATTTGCAAAGTTTGTAAACCGGATTTCACCGGCGGACTGGCGCTTTACCCTGAACAGGATCAGAGAACCCATGACATCCATGACCACGGCACTGTCCGTCAACCTCAACAAAGTGGCACTGGTGCGCAACACCCGGCATCTGGGCATTCCCGGCGTCACGCGGGCCGCCACGCTGTGCCTGCAAGCGGGCGCCAACGGCATCACCGTGCATCCACGTCCGGACGAGCGCCATATTCGCGCCAGCGACGTGCCCGAGCTTGGCCTCTTGCTCAAGGACTGGCCGGACCGTGAATTCAACATTGAAGGCAACCCGTTTCACAACCTGATGGACGTGGTGGGGCAACTGGTGGCGCAACAGCTGCCGGTGCATCAGGTGACCTTTGTGCCTGACAGTGCGGGCCAGTTCACCAGCGACCACGGTTGGTGTTTTCCGGCCGATGCAGCGCGCTTGAAGCCCGTGATTGATCAGGCCCACGCCTGGGGGCTGCGCGTCAGCTTGTTCATGGACGCAGAAGTTGCGCCCATGGCCACTGCCAAAGCCATTGGCGCGGATCGGGTAGAGCTTTATACCGAGCCTTATGCTGCTGCCTGGGGCAGGTCCGGGCAGGTTGAGCAACTGAGGCGTTTTGCTGCTGCCGCCCAAGCCGCGATTGATGTGGGCCTGGAAGTCAACGCCGGGCATGACCTGAATCAGGACAACCTGAGCGCCTTCATTGCACAGGTGCCTGGTGTGCGTGAGGTGTCCATTGGCCATGCCCTGATTTCCGATGCGCTGGAGGCGGGTTATGCCAACACGGTCAAAAACTATTTGCGATGCATTGCCGAGGGCAATGCATGATCTACGGTATTGGCACCGACATCTGCGACATTCGCCGCATCAAGGCGAGTCTGGCGCGCCATGGGGAGCGTTTTGCGCAAAAGATCCTGAGTGACGCAGAACTTGCCACCTGGCGCGCGCGCAGCCAGCGCTGGCCTGAGCGTGGCGTGCGTTACCTGGCCACCCGCTTCAGCGCCAAGGAAGCCTTCAGTAAAGCCATTGGCCTGGGCATGACCATGCCGATGACCTGGCGTTCGTGCGAGATTGGCAAGTTGCCCAGTGGCCAGCCCACCATCGTGCTGCATGGCCAGCTGAAAACCTGGTTTGAGGCCAAAGGCCTGAGCGCCCACGTGACCGTGACCGATGAAACCGATTACGCGGCCACCTTTTGTGTAGTCGAAGTCATGAATAATATTGGCATTTAGACCCTATAGAGTAAACGTAAGACGCTATTCAAAATATAGTAAACAATGAATTTTCACGCACCCCTGATCATCGACATTGCCGGCACCACACTCAGCAAAGTGGATAAAAAACGCCTCAAACACCCGCTTGTGGGCGGTTTGATCCTGTTTGCCCGCAACTGGGAAGACCGTGAGCAGCTCACTGCACTGTGCAAGCACATCAAGAAAGTTCGTCAAGACCTGCTGATCTGCGTCGACCATGAGGGCGGTCGGGTACAGCGCTTCAAGACCGACGGTTTCACCCACCTGCCACCGATGCGCGCCCTGGGCGAGTTGTGGCGCAACGACGGCAAGGCCGGTGAGGGCAGTGGCGCCATGCGCGCCACCAATGCCGCCACGGCCTGTGGGTACGTCCTGGGGGCCGAATTGCGCGCCTGCGGTGTCGATTTGAGCTTCGCCCCGGTGCTGGACCTGGACTTCGGTGCCAGCAGCGTCATCGGTGACCGCGCCTTTGGCCGTGATCCACGTGTGGTGAGTCTGCTCGCCAAGAGCCTGATGCATGGCCTGCAATTGAGCGGCATGGCCAACTGCGGCAAACACTTTCCGGGGCATGGCTTTGTGGCAGCCGACTCGCACACCGATGTGCCCGTCGACACACGCAGCCTGAAGGCGATTCTGGCCGATGATGCCAAGCCCTACGACTGGCTCAGCACGGCGCTTGCCAGCGTCATGCCGGCCCATGTGATTTATCCCAAGGTTGACCCACGCCCGGCCGGCTTCTCCGACAAATGGCTCAATGACATTCTGCGCGGCCAACTCAGGTTCACCGGGGCGGTGTTCAGTGACGACCTGTCCATGGCGGGCGCCCGCGTCATCGACGGTCAATCCGTCAGCAGCACGCAGGCGGCGGTAGCCGCATTGAATGCGGGCTGTGACATGGTGCTTTTATGCAACCAGTCGCTGGGTCAGGGACTGGAGGTGGATGCGTTGATTGATGGCCTGACCGAGGCCCAGCTTAAAGGCCATTGGCAGCCGCTGGAAGCCAGTGAGGCACGCCGCAGCGCCTTGCTGCCTGTCAGCCTTGCGACCCCCTGGGATGAGTTGATGGTGCAGCCCGCCTACATGCGTGCGCTGGATCTGTTGCCCTGACGCAGGCCGACACGACCACGCGCCGTGTGCTGGCCAGGTGGTCAGGGTGAGCGGTGTTGCCGTGGTGCGGACAGCAACACGATCATGTCGCTGGTGGCTGAATCCACGTTGGGATAAGTTTTGAGCAGGTTGCCAGCGCTCAACAGGGTGCGCAGTGCCTGCAAGTCTTTCACCGTGGGCGCGACCTTGATTTGTGCGATGGCCGCGGCGCTGTTGCCGCCATTGATCAGGGC
Organism: uncultured beta proteobacterium; assembly: GCA_903886165.1. Lineage (GTDB taxonomy): Bacteria > Pseudomonadota > Gammaproteobacteria > Burkholderiales > Burkholderiaceae_C > Rhodoferax. Next base: position 4,335 of record CAISLL010000217.1, read on the forward strand.
TGCCACCTTGGTGGCCCAAACGCTTTGACGTGACATGTGTGTTTTCCTTTGGATGAATTATAAGCTTTTTTAGCCTGTATACCTTGTAATATAAGTGCATACAGCTATTAACTATATAGCTTATAAAGCGTGTGCCGTCAACCGGTATGGAGGTCGACGGCGGTGTCCGACAATCAGGCATTCCCAGCTTTTAGCCTCTTCCACCATGAAAGCCAAACTCAGTAGCGCCGGCCTGGTCTACAGCACCGACAGTGGGCGTATGTGCCCGGACTGCCGCCGGCCCGTCGCGCAATGCAGTTGCCGTACCACCAGCGTCCGCCCCGCGTCTGATGGCATCGTGCGCGTCTCG
>CAISLL010000218.1 GCA_903886165.1 uncultured beta proteobacterium
GCTGCCGGTGGACTTTGCCGAATACCGGCGCTTTTCACGCGCCTTCAAAGCCATCGTGCTCGACATTGCGCCGCTGATGGAAGACCGGGGGGTGGACGAGGTTTTCATCGACTTCACCGAGGTCCCGGGCGGCCAGCGCGAAGGTGGCCGGGTGCTGGCCCGGCTGATCCAGAAAAGCATCTTCCAGGCCACCGGCCTGACCTGCTCGGTGGGTGTGGCACCCAACAAGTTGTTGGCAAAAATGGCCAGCGAGTTCAACAAGCCCAATGGCATCGCCATCGTCCATGAAAGTGATCTGGAAGACAAAATCTGGCCGCTGGCCTGCCGCAAGATCAATGGCATTGGCCCCAAGGCCGATGTAAAGTTGCAGGGCCTGGGTATTTCCACCATTGGCGAGCTGGTCCAGCAGGAACAGGACTGGCTGATGGCCCATTTCGGACAAAAAACCGGTGCCTGGATGTATGACGCGGCGCGCGGTATCGACCACCGGCCGGTGGTGCTGGACAGTGAGCCTGTCTCCATCAGCCGCGAAACCACCTTTGAGCGCGATTTGCACGCCGTGCATGACAAAGCCGAGCTGGGTGACATCTTCACCCGCCTGTGTGAACAGGTTGCCGATGACCTGGCGCGCAAAGGCTACGTCGGCAAGACCATCGGCATCAAGTTGCGTTATGACGATTTCAAGGGCCTGACACGGGACCAGACCATTGACATCCACACCGCAGACGCCGCCCAGATTCGCAGGGTCGCCGGGTTATGCCTGAAACGTGTTCCACTGACCCGGCGGCTGCGCCTGCTGGGTGTGCGTGTGGGCTCACTGATGAAAGCGGATGAACATGAGGTTTATATGAAAATTGGACCTCTAGCCCTTATGAATAAAGCGGAAGATGCTACTCATTTGGAATCAAACGAGCCGCAGCTGTTTTGATCCGGCGTCACCGCCATGCACGCACCCCTATTGACGGGCATTGCGGTGGTTGACAGGCAGCGCCAGCGGGTAGCTGGTGCGAAACGGGTTGATGTCCAGCCCACCCCGGCGCGTGTAACGGGCATACACAGCCAGCTTGTGCGGCTGGCAGCGCTCACTGATGTCCATAAACAAGCGCTCCACACAGTCCTCATGAAAACCGTTGTGGTTGCGAAAACTGACGATGTAACGCAGCAAGCCTGCCTGATCGATCTGCGGCCCAAAGTAGCTGATCTGCACGCTGCCCCAATCGGGCTGGCCGGTCACCGGACAATTGCTGCGCAACAAGTTGCTGGTGAGCACCTCGGACACCGGCGCTTCATCGGTGGCGGAGGTCAGCAGCTCGGGCGCAGGGGTATAGCGGTCGCAGTCCAGGTCCAGGCGATCCAGGCTCAGGCCGTCCAGCTCATAAATCGGCTCGCGGTCAAACAACTCGGCCGCCACCAGCTTGACGCCGACCCCACTCTGCACCACGCCGCCGCGCCAGGCGGCCTCGGTCAAATCAGCGCGCAGACGCGCCTGCACCTCGGCGGTATCGGCAAATCGGGTGTTGTTGAAACTGCCCAGGTAGAGCTTGAGCGACTTGCTCTCAATGATGTTGACCGACTCACACGGCACCGTGAAATGCGCCAGCGCCACCTGCGGTTTGCCGCGCGTGTTGAGCCAGCTCAGTTCAAAAGCTGTCCACAAATCGGCCCCCAGAAAGGGCAGGCTGGCGGCAAGGCCCAACGCGGCACGCGCGGTGCTGCGCGGAATCGGGAACAGCAACGCGGCGTCGTACTGGTCGGTGTAGGTGCTGGCTTGGCCCAATTGGGATTGGTTTGGATGATTCATAATGATTTTTATAGCTACTCACCCATCGTCAATGGGTCAACTGGGCGATAAACGCTTGCGGCGAGATGACCCGTTGTTGCATGGCAACGTCTGCAAGCAACAGTTTGTCGCCGGTGACCAGTACCAAATCGGCCCGCGCATGGAGCAGATTCCATAAAAACTGATCGCCCGGGTCTGGGGCGCTAGAGGTCACTTTGGCGTCATTTGACAGCGTCAAAACAATGGCGTGGCGGGCTATATCCGTCAGGATGATGTCCACGTCTGGTTCGGACAAGCCGTGAAGCTTGCACAACTTGGGCAGCAGCAACACGGCGCGGTATTCGGCCAGCAGAGCTTCAGACACCACGCATGCAAATCTTGCAGACAACATGCCATCCAAAATGCGCGCCACCGGTGATTCGACATGGGACGCGAGCAGCCCGGCCACCACCACATGGGTGTCGATGATGAAGAAGGCGCTCACGTTGTCTTTCGCACAACGTGCACTTCTTCCTGCGCCAGTCCCAGTGCCTGTTCTTCGCTGAGGGTGCTGCGTGCCCTGGCCCGACGTACCAAGTCCAATGCTTGTTCGCGCGACTTGATGCCATAGAAGTCAAGGCTCTCGTCAATCAATTGGCCGATGGTTTTGTCACGCTGGGCGGCTGCTTCTTTCAGCGCCCGATAACGTGGCTCGGAGAGGGTGATGGTCAGGCGGCTCATGTGCATCTCTCATATTGGTGCTAATACACCAATATGTTAGCAGTCTTGCCAAGCGGGAAGGCCTTTCGCTGACTGGCCGGTGCGCCATCACCCACACAAAAACCACATTTGGTAAGAGAGAATCAAGGCCTCACCCACCACCCGCACCCGCGCGCACCGTGATGTCTACCCGCCCCGCTTCCACCCCTCGCAAACCCGCCACCAAAAAAGCCCGAGCCACCAAGGCCACCGAGCCCCGCCTCTCGCGCACGCGCCGCCCACCGGACCTGGAGGTGATCGACTGGCAAACCGCCTTGCGTCGCCAGTTTGGCCGCGAGCAAAACTTTGGACTGGAAAACCTGGGGCAAGCGCCGGTGTTCTCAGAATTCCGCGTGAGCAATCCCGACAGTGGCATGCGCTACCGGGTCGCCATTCGCGGCGCGGCGCCGGGGCAAAACTTTTGCAGTTGCCCCGACTACGCGACCAACGACCTGGGCACTTGCAAACACATCGAGTTCACGCTTGCCAAATTGCAGGCCAAGCGGGGTGGCAAGGCAGCTCTCCAGCGCGGGTTTCAACCGACCTACAGCGAGATTTGGCTGGACTATGCGGGCGAACGCCGCGTGCGGTTCAGTGCCGGGTCGGAGTGCCCACCGGCTTTGCTGGCGCAGGCGAAATCACTGTTCGATGCGGACGCCAACTGGGCGCTGCGTGAGAGCCAGCAAGGCGAACTGGAAACCATGCGGCAGGCCGCGCAAAAGAGTGGCCACGAACTGCGCTGCCATGACGATGTGTGGCAGTTTGTCGCCCAGATGCGCGACAGCCGGCGCCGCCACACCGCCCTGTTGGATGCCTATCCAAAAGGCATCAAGGACAAGGCGCTGAACAAGCTTCTGAAGGTCAAGCTTTACCCCTACCAGGCCGAGGGCGCGCTGTTTGCCGCGCGTGCCGGGCGCTGCCTGATCGGGGATGAGATGGGCCTGGGCAAGACGATTCAGGCGATTGCTGCCGCCGAGCTGTTTGCCCGCCACTTTGGGGTGCGCCGGGTGCTGGTGGTTTGCCCGACCTCGCTCAAGCAGCAGTGGAAAAACGAGTTCTCGCGCTTTGCCGAGCGCGAGGTGCAGGTGATTCACGGGCTGCGGGCGCAACGCCAGGTGCAATACCGCGATGACGTGTTCTGCAAGATCACCAATTACGAAACGCTGGTGCGTGATGCCGACCTGATCGATGCCTGGGCGCCTGAGTTGGTGATTGCCGACGAAGCGCAACGCATCAAGAACTGGAACACCATCGCCGCGCGTGCCCTCAAGCGCATCGCCAGCCCCTATTGCGTGGTGCTGACCGGCACGCCACTGGAAAACCGGCTGGAAGAGCTGATCTCCATCGTTCAATTCGTGGACCAACACCGTCTTGGGCCGACCTGGCGCCTGCTCGACGAACACCAGCTGCGCGACGAAGCCGGCCGGGTCATCGGTTACCGCGCGCTGGACCGCATTGGGCAGACGCTGGCACCGGTGATGTTACGCCGGCGCAAAGCAGAGGTGCTGACGCAACTGCCGCCACGCGTGGACAACCGCATCTTTGTGGCGCTGACACCCCAGCAACGCGTGCACCACGACGAGAACGGCCTGATCGTGACGCGCATCGTGTCGCGCTGGCGCAAGACGGGTTACCTGTCGGACGCCGACCAGCGCCGCCTGACCTGCGCACTACAGAACATGCGCATGGTCTGCAACAGCACCTTCCTGCTTGACCATGAAACCGACCACGGCCACAAGGTGGACGAGCTGATCACGCTGCTCGACGAATTGCTGGAAGACCCAGCCGCAAAGGCGGTGGTGTTCAGCCAGTGGCTGGGCACACATGAGCTGATTCAGCGGCGCCTGGCGCAACGGGCGCTGGGTAAGGGCCTGAAGACCTGGGGCCATGTGCTGTTCAGCGGCAGCGTGCCGGGCGACAAACGTGGCGCCCTGGTGGAGCGCTTCCACAACGATCCGGATTGTCGGCTGTTCCTGGCCACCGATGCCGGTGGTGTCGGGCTGAATTTGCAGCACGCGGCGGCCGTGGTGATCAACATGGACTTGCCATGGAACCCTGCCGTGCTGGAGCAACGCATTGGCCGCGTGCACCGAATGGGCCAGTCGCGCGGTGTGCAAGTGATCAACTTTGTCGGACAGGGCAGCATCGAGGAGGGCATGTTGTCGGTGCTGGCGTTCAAAAAGTCACTGTTTGCGGGCGTGCTCGACGGCGGTGCGCACGAGGTATTCATGCAGGGCACACGCTTGTCCAAGTTCATGGAAAGTGTGGAGCAGGTTGCTGGCGCCATCGGTGACGCTGATGTGGATGTCGAGCCCGGTGTGTCTGCGAGCGCTGTGCCCAGCGCCGACGACGAAACAACCCAAGCCACGCACCAGACATTACCCGCCGCAGAGGCCCAAGCGCTCGCCGACCTGCGCGCAGCAAGTTCCCCACCCACCGACACCGCGCCGGCTGCCAGTGATGTTGACGCGGCAGCCAATGCCAGCGATACGGCTGATCCCTGGGCCGCGATTCTGGAGGCCGGTGCCGCGCTGTTGCAGGGTTTGGCGACGTCGCGTGGCGCCAAAGGTGGCACCAACGCTCCGCCTTTGGCCATCGAACGCGACCCCGTCACCGGCCAAGCGAGCATTCGCGTGCCGCTGCCAGACCCCGCTGTGTTGCAGCGCCTGGCCAAGGCCTTTGAACCCTGGTTGCGCTAACGCGATGCCCTTAAAAAGATCTGTGCAGGTAGGTCAGGTTGATTGGGGTCAGAGTCAAAACAACCTACAAGTGCTCTTTAATAGATAGCTACCTTTGCTTAATGCAGAAGCGCTACAGCCTGAATCATTATAAATCTCTCAATCCGCCAGGCGTCGCCGAAACACCAGCCGTTCCGTGCTGGAAGCAGCGGCAAAAAATCCGTAACCATCCAGATCAAAACCCTGCAGTTGCTCCGGCAAATTCAAGCGGTGAGTGGTGGCAAAACGTGCCATCAGGCCGCGCGCACGCTTGGCGTAGAAGCTGATGATCTTGTAGTTGCCACCCTTGAAGTCCTCAAACACACAGTCCACCACACGCGCCTTAAGCGCCTTTTTGTCCACCGCCTTGTAGTATTCCTGGCTCGCCAGGTTGACGATGACCGGGGTCTTGTCGCGCTGCAAACGGGTGTTGAGGTAGTCTGAAATCTGCGATCCCCAGAACTGGTAAAGGTCTTTGCCGTGTGTATTGGCCAGCGCCGTGCCCATCTCCAGCCGATAGGGCTGCATGTAGTCGAGCGGCCGCAACACACCATAGAGGCCACTCAGAATGCACAGGTGTTCCTGCGCCCAGGCCAAATCATCCAGGCCCAGGGTTTTGGCGCCCAACCCGTCATACACATCGCCATCAAATGCCAGCACCGCCTGTTTGGCATTTTTTGCGGTGAATTTTGGGCGCCAGGCCTGGTAACGCGCCACGTTCAGGCC
>CAISLL010000219.1 GCA_903886165.1 uncultured beta proteobacterium
CAGCCTGTTTCACTGGGCACTGGCCAGCAGTTTCGCCATGGCCTGGCTCACCGGTGACGGCGACCCATGGCGCGCCATCCATGTGTTCGCGGGGTACCTGATGCTGGGGCTGGTGGGCTTTCGGCTGCTGTGGGGTGTTGCCGGCTCGCACTTTTCGCGCTTTGCCAGCTTCTGGTTTGGCCCGAAAGAGGCCTTTGACTACCTGAAACAGGTGGCGAAAGGCGAGGCGTCACGCCATGTCGGGCACAACCCCACCGGCAGCCTGGCGATTTATGTGTTGCTGGCCCTGTCGGTGCTGGTGGGTTTTACCGGCATTCTGACCCTGGGCGCAGACGAACAACAGGGTCTGGCTGCCGGCTGGTTCGGCTTTGCCCAGGCAGGGCTGCTCAAAGACCTGCATGAACTGGGCGCCACCGCCATGCTGCTGGTGGTCATGGGCCACATCATTGGTGTTGGGGTGGAAAGTGTCCTGCACAAGGAAAACCTGGCGCGATCCATGGTCACAGGTGTCAAGTTGGCCGAGGCGGACACACCCAAAACCAACACACGCCCGGTAATGGCCGTTGTCATGCTGCTGGCCATGCTGGGCTTTGGCGGCTGGTGGTTCGCGTATGCCATTGACAGGCAGCTTGACACATTGCCGTTTCATGCCATTCAGGAAAACGGTTCGGCCGAGGAGTCTCATGTCAGGTTTGTCGGCAGACAGTTGCCCGACCACAAACTTTGGCGTGATGAATGCGGCAGTTGCCATTCGGTGTTTTACCCGGCCTTGCTGCCCGCCCGCTCATGGGAAAAGATGATGACTGAGCAAGACCAGCACTTTGGGACCGACCTGGGACTAGACACCACCACGGTGCAGGCCGTCTTGAAATTCATGCTCAACAACTCGGCCGACATGCATGCCATGGAAGCCGCTTACAAGATCGACCAATCCATTCCCGCCGGGGACACACCGCTGCGTGTCACTGACACCGCCTATTGGGTCAAAAAGCACCGCAAGATCGCCACATCCGACTGGTCCAGCCCCCTGGTCAAGAGCAAGTCCAACTGCGCGGCCTGTCACAGCGACGCCGATGCCGGCACTTTTGAAGACGGTGCCATGCGCATCCCGTCGGCACCTGCCCAAGTGGCATCAGCCGCAGTTCCAGTCGCTGCCCAACCCTGAACCCGAGGTTTGCGGGACCAGCCTGTGGGCCAGGCACGCCGGAATGCGACAATTGCCACATGAACTCACCCACCACTTCCTCACCCTACGCCCCCCTGCAAAACGACACCTTCCTGCGCGCCTGCCTGGGTCAAGCCACCGACTACACACCGATCTGGATGATGCGCCAGGCAGGTCGTTTTTTACCTGAATACCGTGCCACACGCGCCAAGGCGGGCAGCTTCATGGGGCTGGCAACCAACACCGACTACGCCACCGAAGTCACGCTGCAGCCGCTGGATCGCTTCCCGATTGACGCCGCCATTTTGTTCAGCGACATCCTGACCGTGCCCGATGCCATGGGCCTGGGGTTGTCATTTGCGCTGGGCGAAGGCCCAAAGTTTGCCCACCCGGTGCGCGATGAGGCAGATGTAGCCAAGCTCGAAGTGCC
>CAISLL010000220.1 GCA_903886165.1 uncultured beta proteobacterium
CGTGGTGCAGCTCCTTGTAGATCACGCGCGTGTCCATGGCGCATTGGTCATCATCGCCACCCACAACCCGGAAATCAGTGCCGTGGCAGATCGCACCCTGGTGATGCGGGACGGCAAGATCACGGCCATTCATCGCCGGGAACAGTTCATCTGATCAGCATCGCCACGGGGATATCCAACCCGGCAGATCGCATCTTCAGCAGATGCGTGGATTCAGCCATCCGGCCCAGATGACGCTGCGCTGCAAGGTAGGCAGCCGTATTGACGACCGGTGCCAAAAGATAGGCCCCCCATAGAACGGGTGTACCGTGAATCAGTCCGAAAAGAAGAGGCTCACCCTGATGGCCGATCTCGTGAATGCCCAGAACCACGTATCCCAGGTATTCAATCGCCATCAGAACGGGCGCGTATCCGAGCAAAGTGTTCCTGAACGCAGTTCGATGCGACCCCGACCTGGCGTGGCCCTTCGCGTAGTGCCAGCTCAGGAACAGTGAGCCGGCAAACCACAACAAAAAGGCCCACCAGTTCAAACCCTTGCTGTTGAAGAAATCGTCGTTGTAGCGGTAACCATAACTGCCGACCCACAGAAATGGCAAGGTGAGCGCAACGAAAACCGCGGCAACAACCGGCAGCCTGAGCGGACCGACGCTTTGCCAGCGAACTACATACGCACACAGCGCGCCACCCGCCAGGCCAACCAGAATGTCAGTGCACTGGTCTTTCAGGGTTTCAGGCAAGAAGACACCAACGGCGGCCAGAATAAACCAGAGCTCCAGCAATTCCCACGCCGTCAAAAGCCCCGCCAGCAGCACCCACTTGCGTGCAGGGAAGGGCCGGCGCACACACGACATCAGGAAAAACCCGCTCCAAAAATGAACGAGTGACCAAAGGTCAAGGAAGAAAAACGGATTTTCGTGGAGACGCGTGTAAAGCCATTGGGTATTGCCAATCACGAATGTAGCAAAGTTGTTCAAAATCACCCCCGATCATTGGAACAATGAGGTTTATCGTCAGAGCTTTTTTAACCCAGGATTCATGTATGGCACTTGCGTTTTGACACGGTATGAGCAGAAAAATGCCAACAACTCTTTGCGGACAGGGTGCGTATTCAAATTCGACGGGTAAACTTTACAAAGCTTTCACGTAGCCTCATGGGTGCGACACACAAACGGTGCACACTTCCCTTCACGCCGATGCCACTTTCCGGTCATCGGTCTTAACTTGAAGGAGTTGATCATGAAAACCAATCTCAAAATTTCCCTGATCGCTGGTTTGTTGCTGGCAGCCGGTTTGGCCTATTCCCAATCACCCATGGCTGGTGGCGGGTGCGACATGATCGGTGGTGGCATGCACGGGGAAGGCATGGGCCAACGCAGCATGGGCAAGATGGACCCGGCCAAAATGCAGGCCAAAATGCAGGCCAGAATGGATCAGCGCCACGCCGCGCTGAAGGCGCAACTCAAGCTGACACCGGCCCAGGAACCTGCCTGGACAGCGTTTGTCGCAAGCCACACCCTACCGGCCGGCATGATGGGTCAGCCAGCGGCCATGGCAGACCTGGCCAAGCTGCCAACCCCCGAGCGCATTGACAAAATGAAAGAGATGCGGGCTCAGCGCATGGGTGAGATGAGTGCCGCCATGGAAAAGCGCGGTGAAGCCACCAAGGTGTTTTACGCAGCACTCACACCCGAGCAACAAAAAGTGTTTGATGTCCACTTCATGCAAGGCCCTGGCAAGGGCAAACATCGGGGCATGGGCATGATGCAGCCAGAGAGCTGATTGCGCCCGGTTATCGGGTCACTTGTCAGTTGGTTGGGGCGGCATGCGCGTGCAGCGGATGCCGCCCCTTGCTCTTGCAGACCGGTGGCGTAGCGTACTTTCGGGTTGTGGCAATATCAGATGCCTGTAACACTGATGCACTGTTGCACCCCTGAACCCGTTTGCAAGACCCAATGCCATGACTGCCATGCCCAATTCACCACCCGCCACCCCCGACGCAGCGACCGGGAGGGATGGGCTGTTTGCGCGTACGGTGGATCCGGCCCGGCCCCTGCAGTGGTTGGCAAAAGGCTGGCACGACCTGACCCGCTGCGGCTGGGTCAGCCTGTTGCACGGCGCCGTCATAGCGCTTGCCGGTGCCCTGATGTTGTGGGTGGCGCAAGGCCACTTCTGGTTCATGGCGGGTGCATTTTCAGGGTTTCTGCTGGTCGGCCCGGTGCTAGCCACCAGCCTTTACGCGCTCAGCCGCGGCCTTGAGCGTGGTGAAAAGCCGGGCCTGGCAACCGTCCTGACGACCTGGTTCAACTGGAAAAACGGTCGGCTCCAGACCTGGGGCAATGCGCAGTGGCGTCTGGTTCAATTCGGTGTGTTGCTGGCGCTGGCCGGCACGGCCTGGGTGCTGTTGTCAGCGGCCTTGATCACCTGGCTGGCGCCCGTGCCGATTGCCACACCACTTGCGTTCATCGAGCATGTGGTGCTGGCCCGGGAAGGCCTGCTGTTCGAGATCTGGCTGGCTATGGGCGGTGTGCTGGTTGCACCCATATTTGCCTCGACGGTGGTGACAATTCCGCTTCTTCTGGACCGTCAGCTGCCGCTTGCGCAGGCTGTGGGCGCGAGCTGGCAGGTGATCTTTGCCAACCCGGTGTCAATGGCTTTGTGGGGTGCGCTGATCATGCTGCTGACCTTGCTGGGGTTTGCCACTGCACTGGTTGGCCTGGTGCTGGCGATGCCTGTGCTGGGCCATGCTAGCTGGCATGCCTACCGTGATCTGCTGGACGTGTCAGGTCTGCCAGAACAGGAGCGCCGCTGATGTTTGGTTTTTCAGAGGAACAAATTGCCGCCTTCGGCATGACCTTTGGCATCGGCGGCCTGATGCTCTACATGCTGTTCATCATTGGTCAGCTGGCGTGGGAGTCCAAGGCCGGCAAATTCGGCTTTTTTGTCATGATGCTGGGTCTGGCCTTTGGCATGGTGGGTTTTGTCGCCAAATACATGATCCAGTGGGTCATGGGCATCAAATGACGGGCCGCGCGGATTAGCCAAGCGGCCGCACTCCAATCAGCCAGCCATGCAGCCATAAGCTAAAGGCCATCCAGGTGGCTACCCCAAGCGACACAGTGATGCCGGTGGCCCCGGCCTTGCCGGTGGCGTACACCCTGCAGTCGCGCCGGTCTCGGCGCTTGGCAGCAAGATAGCTCAGGGCAGCCCATCCCAGAAATGTGCCGAACAGCAGCACATGCCCCACGTTGCCGTTGGCCAGCAGGTGTGCAAAAGCCCACAGCATGACGCCAGCCACCATCGGGTGTTGTATCCGCGCCCTGATCTTGTTTCCTGGCACATAGGCGGCGGCCAGCAAAACAAAAGCCGGCAAAGTCAGCAACGCCGCCAGGTGTCGCATGCCAGCGGGCGGGCTCCAAAGCTGCACCGGGCTTTGCCGAACCAGCCCGAAGCCCCAGACGATCAATCCAAAACCGAGCAGCGACAGCAGTGAATAACCAGCGCGCCAGGCGTTTGCACCGCTGGCATCGCGAACCCGCGTGCGCCAGGCATCTGCAAACAGGCGCACCGAGTGCACACCCAGAAAAAGAAACAACCCGGCCAGCAGGTAAGTCATGCGAGTGGTTCAGCTTTATGCGCCAAGCACGCGGTTTTTGCCGGCACGTTTTGCCAGGTACATGGCCTGGTCGGCCCGCTTGATGGCGTCCACACCGGTCTCGCCCGAGGCAAGCTGTGCGACCCCGGCGCTGAAGGTGATCAGCACTTTTTCTGTGCCGGCCAGGAAAAACCGCTTGGTGAGTTCCCGTTGCAGGCGTGTCATGGCTTCTATGCCTTTGTCCAGCGGCGTGTCAGGCAACAAAATCACGAATTCTTCGCCGCCATAACGTGCCAGTGTGTCCTGCGGGCGCATGACCTCCTGCGCTACCTTGGCCAGGTGCGTCAGCGCCACGTCGCCAGTGGCATGGCCGAGCGTGTCGTTGAGCTTCTTGAAGTTGTCGATGTCAAGCAACGACACACACAGCGGGGTGTCCATGCGTCTGACTTTGGAGACCTCTCGGTTGATCGCCTCGTCGAGTCCCTGGCGGTTCAACGCACCGGTGAGCGGGTCGTGCCGGGCCTGGGCACTGACGCGGTCAAGTTCCTGGTGCAGCTTGGAAATTTCGGCCTCGGTGGCGGCCACCTTGTTCTGCATGCCCACAAGGGTGTCGCGCGCATTTTGGCTATCTTGTGCCATTTGGCGGGTGGCGCCGACTACGTCCTTGAGCACCGGAGCGATTTCGGTGAGAGACTTGGCTTGTTCAATGAGCTTCGCGCTGGTTTCCATCTGGGTGTGAAAGCTGCTGGTGGACTCGGCCATGGCGCCCAGTCGCTCAATGAACGCGGCCAGCATCTGGCGCATTTCCTCCTGCGCCTGCACCGCGCGGGTTTTGGCCTCGGTCTGCTTGAAAATCACGTCCTTCAGGCGTTGCTCTACATCGTCGAGCTGGCGCAGTGTCAATGGCGGCAGGCACGCAACCATGAGCGCGTCGACCTGGCCTTTGAGCCATTCGTCGTCCATGCTCAGATGGCTGATGTTCTCGATGATCAAGTGCAGCAACTTAAGCAGCACTTGTTTGATTTCTGCCTGGTCTTCTGCTGCAAATGACAGCCGATGGCCATAACTGGTCAGCAGTTGCTTCACTGCCACCGCATTCGCATCGGGTTGTCGCAAGGCCGTGGTGAGGGTTTTGGTTTGCTCCAGAAACCGCTCGTCGTCGTTGCCCAGGGCAGGTTGGGCGTATTCAATCAGGCGGGCGATTTGGCCAAAAAAATCAGCAGTCAGCGCTGGCGCGGTGAGCACGGGCGCGGCAGGTTCAGCCAAGACCGTGACGGGTTTGGGTATGTTCACAAGCGGTGGCGCCGCTGCAGGGGCTGGTGCCGGTGGACTGAACCCGCCGTACGCCATCAGTGCATTCTTGACACCGTCCCAGTTCAGCTGGTTGATGGCCGACTCCAGCAAGCCGCGTTGTTTTTGTTGCCCCGGGGTCTTGGTGGGCAAGGCCAGCGCAATGTCACGTAACCGCTCTGCCGGGAAAGCGGGTTCGTTTGGCACGTTGGCGATTTCGTTGTAGATTCGCTGGTAGTTCAGCGGTGTCGGTGCCAGCTTGTTGGCAGTGAGTTGCTTGAGCGTTTCGCGTGCGATTTCAAACGGTTTTTTATCTAACATGACATCATGCTATCTATTAAATAGCTACCCGTGCTTTATTTTTCGGTTTGAGCGAAGCACAAGGCCATCGCTCAAACAATGCATTCGCGACATGAATACGCTCCAGGCGTTTGCCTGAATCAGCCACTGGTTGGTGACCGACCGCAACGGAAATGGTGATATGTCTCCTGGAAGTGTGTGTGACGGTCGGCATGCCGGTCAATATACCTCACTTCATAACGACTTGGCCACCAGCCAAAGGCTGCCCCGATGCTGCAGAGCAGCCTCGATTTCAGCAAGCGCCTGACGCCAAAGCACATCCTCGCCAACGGTCAGCGGGCAACTGAAGGAGAAGTTATTCCGGACAAATAAAGTCGTAAACAAGGGTCCAGCATTCATGCGGGTTCGCAGCGTGTCGAACTTGCAACACAACGATCTAACTTTCATGGTCGAGACGGCCACCCCGCATCATGAAAAAAGTCTTCGTTCAAAATTATTGAACATAAATTGGTCGATTGCACGTTGTTTCACGTTAAAGTCGTAAACAACTTGGCGCCGTTTTCACAGCGATTCAGGTTGCTGCCGATCCCCTTCTTGAATCAGGTGTCAAGGTCGATTTGGCATTGATGCCTGCGGCGAAAGACCGCTTCTGCTTTCCTTTACTGGCAGGATTGGGCACGTCGCCGAAATCCACGAACGGCAGCTGACTGGAGTTGAACTGGCCAGCCGGTAAGCTGGCTGTCGTGAGTGGCTTCAATGGGTCTAAGCCGACTTTCCCCGGACCGATAGCCATTTGAGGCGCGCGTAGACCATGTTCACGATTTCCACTAGTTTTCAGATGCCAGACGGTC
>CAISLL010000221.1 GCA_903886165.1 uncultured beta proteobacterium
CACCCATCACAGGCATCATCATGTCCATCAGGACCAGGTCGAAACGATGCTGCGCCAGGAGGTCAAGCGCCACCAACCCGTCACCCGCCACCATCACCTGATGACCCCAGCGCTCCAGCATCGCAGAGGCGAGTTTTTGGTTGACGATATGGTCTTCCACGAGCAAGATGCTCAGCTTTGGCGCGATGTTGTCAGGGCCTTGTTCACCCGGCCCCCCGACTCCAGCCACAGCAGACAGTTGCGGTGCGTCCACAACACTGCCGGTATCAAGCACCATCGGGATTGAAAACACGAATTCACTCCCCTGCCCTGGTTCGCTTTGCACAGCAATCTGCCCCCCAAAGGCTTCAACCAGCCTGGCTGAAATCGACAAGCCCAGACCGGTGCCACCAAAGCGGCGAGTGATGCTGCTGTCCTCCTGAGAAAATGCTTCAAAAATGCTCTCCAGCTTGGAAGACGGAATGCCAATGCCAGTGTCCTTGACGGAGAACCTGAACGATGGACTTTTTTGCAGGGAGCACACAAAGGACACGGCAAGTAGCACCTGGCCTTTTTCGGTGAATTTGATGGCGTTACCAATGAGATTGGTCAATATCTGGCGCAATCGGCCAGGGTCACCCACAACCGCAGCTGGCACATCGGAGCCTATATCCCTGACAAGTTCAATGCCTTTGGCACGGGCGCGCACAGCCAGCGCTTTGAGCGACTCCTCCACCATCTGGTGCAGGTCGAACGGTATGTGTTCAAGCTGCAATTTGCCCGCCTCGATTTTTGAAAAATCAAGGATGTCGTTGATGATGTGCAGCAAGGATTCGGAGGACGACTTGACGATGTCAAGATACTCCCGCTGCTCGTGCGTCAGGTCAGTCTGAAGCGCGAGTTCAGTCATGCCAATCACACCGTTCATGGGCGTGCGGATTTCGTGGCTCATGTTGGCAAGGAAGTCGGATTTGGCCCGGTTGGCCACTTCAGCGGCATCCTTGGCGCGACGCAGTTCAGCAGAAGCGTGCTTCTCCCGGGAAATGTCTGCCAGATAACCATTCCAGATCACACCACCGTCTGGCGCACGCTGCGGCATGGATTCTCCGTGCACCCAGATAAGCGCACCAGTGCGCCCGTGCTGCATACGGAAGTCGATTGAAATACGCGACAGTGAATTGGCCGATGCAACAAAGGCCTGCCCGAACGCCTCCTGATCAGCTTGCGCAATCAGGTTAAAGAACATCCCTGGATCTTTCATCAGCTCGTCTGGTGACAGACCACATACATGCTCAGCCACACTGCTGCAAAAGGGAAAATTCTGCCGCCCATCAGCCCAAAGGCGGTATTGAAACACCACCACTGGAATGCTTTCACTGACCGTACGCAAGCGCTGCCCGGCCTCTTTCAATTGCGTCACGTCCTGCCAGATGCCGGTGAACACCGTGGCACCTTCGTCTGTCAGGTCAGGTTCAGGGTTGATTTCAGAGCGGATCCAGCGCACGCTGGCATCCGGCATACGCACGCGGAATTCACCCTGCCAGGGACGACGCTGCGCGCCCGCAGCCATCACTTCCGCAAGACAGCGTTCACGGTCACCATCCAGCATTTGGTCAAACGCGAGGTAGCCATCCGCCATCAGGGTAGCCCGGTCAAGACCCCTGATTTCCTCCAGCCGATCGCTCAGAAAGGTGTAGCGGATGCGCCCTTGCCCAATCTCACACTGGTATACCACGCCCGGCACGGCGTTGGTGATGCGGCGCACCCGGCTCGCGGTTTTCGCCATTTCGGCCTGCATGCGCTTGCGCGCCGTGATGTCCGTGCGAATGGCAATGAACTGCTCAGGCGCGCCTTGTTCGTCCAGTAGCGGCACAATGGTCGCTTGCACCCAGTACAAGTCGCCGGTCTTGGTTCGGTTGCAAATCTCGCCGTGCCAAACCTGCCCGGCCATGATGGTTGTCCACAAGTCAATGAACAAGGCTTTGGGCTGCTGGCCCGAATTGATCATGCGGTGGTTTTGCCCCAGCATTTCCTCGCGCAAATAACCACTGATCTGACAGAACCTGTCGTTCGCGTAGGTGATGCGGCCCATCACGTCGGTGATGCTGACAATGGCGTGCTGATCAAGTGCAAATTTCTGATTCGCCAAATCCGACAAGGCCGCCTGAAGGTCGTGCTGCCCTGCCTCCCGCTGGCGCACCAGTTCTGACATCAAATGGGACAGCGATTCCAGGTTATCGTCCTGCAGTGGCGGCACATCGGCGTCTTCGGTGCGCAGCAGGCTATTGGCCGTTTCACGAAGTGAATCAATGGCACGGGTGCGACTGTCAAGTTCAAGGCGCAGGCGGTCATTGCTGTGCGACAACTCGATCGAACTAAGCTGCAGGCTGCGTGTTTTCAAGTCAAGGTCGGTGTCATTTTGCGCATAGGCCGCCTCGACACGCGTCAAAAATCCGCCTAAACCCACGAGCACCTTGGCAGCTGCATCAGACACACCGGCGCCTGAGGCCAGTCGCTGCAATTCCATCAGGACTGCTGGCAGCTGGTCTTTGTCAACGCCCAACAATTGGCGTGTTTGACGATCAAGCAATTTATGCATGGCGCATTCAGAGAGAGTGGATGGCTAGAACACGCGTGAGGTCACGCCGCGCTGAACCGGCTGCGCAACAAATTTTTTTGCACTTTGCCCATGGCATTGCGCGGCAGCTCCGCCACGACATGGCACTGCTTGGGCACCTTGTAGTTAGCCACGCAGGACTTGAGCCTGACAATGATTTGAGCCGGGTCCAGCGTAACTCCATGCCGAGCCACCACAACTGCCACACCCACCTCACCGAAGTCGGCATGCGGCACGCCCACCACCGCGCTTTCTGCCACGCCCGGCAAATCGTTGATGAAGCTTTCCAGCTCGGCCGGGTAGACGTTGTAGCCACCGCTGATGATCAGGTCTTTGCTGCGGCCCACAATGGTCAAATAACCGTCATGGTCCAGCGTGCCAACATCCCCTGTCTTGAAGAAGCCATCAGGCGTGAATTCTTCTGCAGTCCTCTCGGGCATGCGCCAATAGCCGGCAAAGACATTCGGCCCTTTGACTTGAATATCACCGATGCAGCCTGTCTGCACTTGCGCACCGTGCGCGTCTGTCACGCGCAAGTTGACCCCCGGCAAGGCCGGGCCAACCGTGCCCCCCCGGCGCACGCCCTGATAGGGGTTGGAGGTGAGCATCACGGTTTCACTCATGCCGTAGCGCTCCAGAATAGTGTGGCCGGTGCGCACCTGCCAGGCCTTGAAGGTGTCGAGCAACAAGGGCGCAGAGCCTGAAATGAACAAGCGCATGTGTTTGGCAAGACCCTTGGTCAAGCCTGGTTCGCCCAACAATCGAACATAGAGGGTGGGCACACCCATGAACACGGTGGCATACGGCAGGTGCTGCAGCACCACTTTGGGGTCAAATCTAGCCAGCCAGATCATTTTGCTGCCATTCAAGAGCGCACCGTGAATCGTCACAAACAAGCCATGCACATGAAAAATCGGTAAGGCGTGGATCAGCACGTCGCCGCCCTGTGCCGGGCTGCGCCAGCCCCAGGCATCCTTCAGCACCAAGGCATTGGAAAGCATGTTGCCATGGGTCAGCATGGCACCCTTGGAGCGACCCGTGGTACCACTTGTGTAGATGATGACCGCAACGTCATCGGCTCTATTGTCTGCCACAGCGTGCACATCAGAAGCATGAACAGCGCGTTCAAGCAGTGACCCGGTTCGGTCGTCGTTCAAGGTCAGAACACAACGAGTGCCAGCCTTGAAAGCCAGCGTGCTGACCCAGGCAAAATTATGTGCGCTGCAAACCACTACGGCAGGCTCGGCATTGTCAAAAAAATAACCGATTTCCGCGCTTTGGTAGGCAGTGTTGAGCGGCAGGAAGACGAATCCTGCGCGTAGCGTCGCGAGATACAGCATCAGCGCCTCGACCGACTTCTCTACCTGGACCGCAATGCGCGAACCTTGTGGCAAGTCCAAAGATTGCAGGAAATTTGCGAGCACGGCGCTGCCTCGGTCGAGGTCGCGCCAGGTGTACAACTGCCCCGCATCGGTCTCAACTGCAATCGCATCCAGATCGGCCGGGAATGCCTGGCGCAGGTGCGCGTAGAGGTTGGAGGAAATTTCAGACACAGCGGCTTTCTCCTTGTCTGGTGGCATCGATTGGGTTGAACGCGTGACACATGCCGGACCAGCGCGTCATGCCCAAGGCCCGAGGATGCGGTCCAGTCAGAACTTTGCATGGCGTTTTTCAAGAAACGCCATGATGCCCTCGCGCTGCTCGGTACTGTCGGCATAGTCGTAAGCACTGTCCATCAGTTTCTCCAGCAAGTCATCAGAGGCACCTTTCTTTTTGGCGGTCAGCGAATTCCCTGACAGGGCGTGTGTTGAGTTGATTGCCCTGAGTGTCTGCTTGTTCAGGCGTGCTGCCTGGGGCGCCAACTGGCAGATGCGTTGCACCGTGTCCTGCGCCAAGGAAGGCAGATCCATATCAGCGACGACGTCGCTCAAAAACCCGCGTTGCAGCATCTCTGGCGCACTGAACACAGCTGCCTCAAGCAACATCTGGCGCGCCGTGGTGCTGCCCAGCTCGCGTGATACCAGCGCTGCTTCACGCGGGGCCATGGGAAAACCCAGACGCGCAATCGGCGCACCAAACCGGGCCGATTCAGCGCTCAGGCGGATATCGCAGCAGCTTGCAATCTCTACCCCGGCGCCCATGCAGTTGCCCGTGATCTGCGCCACGATAGGCACGTCACATTCGAGCATGGCGTTCAGTGCACCCCACACATCCCGCTCATGGAACTCACGCAAACTTGGCTCCTGAAAGCGAAACTCCCGGTATTCGGAAATATCGCCACCGGCGCAAAAATTGGCGCCGTGACCCACCACCTTGACGCAGCGCAATTGGGTGCTTTTCTGAATGCACTCAAACACGTGGCGCAAGTCATGCCACATGGGACGTGACATGGCATTGAAGCGCCGGGGGTGGCTCAGGGTGACATGGGCCACACCATCACTTTGCTCAAACAAGACTTTTGCAGGCATGACCCGGCTTTCATTATTTGCTACATATAATATAGCTATATACCCATATAAATAAAGTATATCCGTTCAATTTACTTAAATTTTGGTTGTTTCCCGGCCCATAGCCACAGACCCATGCCACCGAGGATCATGGGGACACACAGCCATTGCCCCATGCTCATGCCCAAACTCAGAAGCCCCAGATGCGCATCCGGTTCCCGGAAAAATTCAGCGATGAACCGGAACACGCCGTAGCCGCATAAAAACGCCGCAGCCACCTGCCCCTGGGACCTGGGCTTGCGCGCATACCACCACAGCAACACAAACAGCAGCAAACCTTCCAGCAAGAACTGGTACAGCTGCGACGGGTGACGCGGCAGGTCACCGGCACCACGGAACACCATGCCCCAGGGCAAGTCAGGGCTGGCTACCCGTCCCCAGAGTTCGCCATTGATGAAGTTGCCCAGCCGGCCAGCTGCCAGACCAGTCGGCACACAGGGCGCCACAAAATCTGCCACCTGCAACAACGGTCGCTTTCTGGAGAAGGCAAACCAGACCTCGGCCACGATCACACCCAGCATGCCGCCATGAAAACTCATCCCACCCTGCCACACTGCGAACACCTCCAGCGGGTGCGCGGCATAGTAAGCCGGCTTGTAAAACAGGCAATAACCAATGCGCCCACCCAAAATGACGCCCATCACGCCCAAAAACAATATGTCTTCGACGTCGCGCCGACTCCAGGCGCCAGCGCCACGGATCGACACAAAAGGTTCGTGCTGCAGGCGACGCACACCCAACCACATGAACAATCCGAAGGCCGCCAAGTAAGTCAAGCCGTACCAGTGAACTGCCAGGGGCCCCAACTGCAGGGCCACCGGGTCAATTTGGGGATGGATCAGCATCAGTCTTCAAGCAGGGACAGGTCCCGCACGGCACCCTTGTCCGCCGACATGACCAGCTTGGCGTAGGCGCGTAGTGCCGCCGACACCTTGCGCGGGCGGGGTTTGGCAGGTTTCCAGCCAATGGCATCCTGCTCAATACGGCGCCGCGCCAGTTCTTCATCAGTCACCAGCACGTTGATGGAGCGGTTCGGAATGTCAATGCGAATGCGGTCACCTTGACGGATCAGGCCAATCGCCCCGCCCCCAGCCGCTTCCGGCGAGGCGTGGCCAATGGACAGACCGGAGGTGCCACCCGAGAAACGACCATCGGTCAACAGCGCACAGGCTTTACCCAGCCCTTTGGATTTGATGTATGAAGTGGGGTACAACATCTCCTGCATGCCAGGGCCGCCCTTGGGGCCTTCGTAGCGCACGATCACCACGTCACCGGCCTTGACCTTGTCGGCCAGAACGTCTGCCACGGCTTCGTCCTGCGACTCGGTCACGTAGGCTGGGCCTTCAAACACCAGCAGAGATTCGTCCACACCCGCTGTCTTCACGACACAGCCGTTCAACGCGATGTTACCGACCAGCACTGCCAGGCCACCTTCCTGGGAATAGGCGTTTTCAGCTGAGCGGATACAGCCTTCGACACGATCCATGTCCAGACTTGGCCAACGTGACTTCTGGCTAAAGGCCACTTGCGACGGCACACCGGCAGGGCCAGCCATGTAAAACTTCTGCACATCGACAGATTGGGTGCGCAAGATGTCCCACTGGTCGAGCGCATCTTTCATGGTTGCAGCATGGACGGTGGGCACATCGGTATGCAACTTGCCTGCGCGGTCCAGTTCCCCCAGGATGCCCATGATGCCGCCTGCGCGGTGCACATCTTCAATGTGATACTTTTGCGTGTTGGGCGCCACCTTGCAAAGTTGCGGCACGTCACGTGACAGGCGGTCGATATCTGCCAGCGTGAAATCAATCTCTGCTTCCTGGGCGATCGCCAGAATGTGCAGGATGGTGTTGGTGGAGCCGCCCATGGCGATGTCCAGGGTGATGGCGTTCTCAAACGCCTTGAAACCAATGG
>CAISLL010000222.1 GCA_903886165.1 uncultured beta proteobacterium
ATGCACAGCACCACACCCAGAGGCCGGTGGGTCTGGTTGTCAAAAGTGGCATCCACCTGAGCGGCGTAATAACGCAAGAAGTCCACTGCCTCGCGGATTTCTGCAATGGCATTGGGGAGCGACTTGCCCGCCTCGCGCACGATCAGGCCCAGAATGCTTTGCGTGCGCTGCTCCAGCAGGTCGGCGGCGCGTTTCAGACAGGCGGCGCGCTCCTGCGGTGGCGTCACTTGCCAGATTTGGGTCGCGCGGACGGCGCGATTGGCCGCCAGCTCTACCTCGGCCGCATTGGCCGGGCGCACCCAACCCACCTGGTCACGAAGGTCGGCCGGGTTGCACACCGCTTGCCAGCCATTAGCCGCGGCCGTTTGAGGTGTCACAGCTGCCACCTCAGCCACAGTGGCTGCGGCCGCGTGGGTGACTTGTGTGCTGCGCAGCAAACCTGCCGCCAGCGAAGCCAGTTGCTGCTCGTTGGCCAGGTTCAGCCCCGATGAATTCAGGCGCGATTGCGCGCCCAGGTGGGCGAACATCTGGCGTGGCAGGTCGATTTTTGGATGCGGCGCGCCCAGCTGCCCGGTTTCGGCCTCAATCGCTTGCGCCTCGTGCACCGGGTCAGCCACCAGGTCAGACACCTTGATCTTGGGGTCGCCAATGCGGTTCACAAAAGAGGTGTTGGAGCCGTTTTCAAGCAAACGGCGCACCAGGTAGGCCAGCAGTGTCTCATGGGTACCGACTGGTGCGTAAATGCGGCACGGGCGCCCAAGCTTGCCGTCTGCCACGGTGCCGGTCACCTGCTCGTAAAGCGGCTCACCCATGCCATGCAGGCACTGAAATTCATACTGACCGGCATAAAAATTGTTGCCGGCGATCTTGTAAATCGAGGCCACGGTTTGGGCGTTGTGGGTGGCAAACTGCGGGTACACCGCATCTGGCGACGCCAGCAACTTGCGGGCACAGGCCAGGTAAGACACGTCGGTGTGTACCTTGCGGGTGAACACCGGGTAACCGTCCAGACCGTCCAGCTGGGCGCGTTTGATCTCGGCATCCCAATAAGCACCTTTCACCAGGCGAATCATCAGGCGGTGGCCGCTGCGGCGTGCCAGGTCAACCACATGGTCAATCACATAGGGGCAACGCTTCAGGTAAGCCTGCACCACAAAACCAATGCCGTTCCAGCCTTTGAGCGCGGGCTCAAAACACAGGCTCTCCAGCAGATCCAGTGACAGCTCAAGCCGGTCGGACTCTTCGGCATCGATGTTGATGCCGATGTCGTACTGGCGCGCCAACAGCGCCAGCTTGGTCAGGCGCGGCAGCAGTTCACCCATGACGCGGTCACGCTGGGCGCGGCTGTAACGCGTGTGCAACGCCGACAGTTTCACCGAGATGCCTGGTCCCTCAAAAATGCCGCGTCCGTTCGAGGCCATGCCGATGGCGCGGATGGACTGCTCATACGAGGCCACATAACGCTCGGCATCCTCCTCCGTGGTAGCCGCTTCGCCCAGCATGTCATAAGAGTAACGAAAGCCCTTTATCTCCAGCCCGCGGCTATTGGCCAGTGCCTCGGAGATGGTTTGCCCGGTGACAAATTGCTCACCCATCAGCTTCATGGCACGGTGCACGCCCTGACGAATCAAGGGCTCGCCGCCTTTGCCAATCATGCGGGTGAGCGCGCTGGTCATGGTTTTCTCACTGGCGGTGGCGGTGAGCTTGCCGGTCAGCATGAGGCCCCAGACGGCGGCATTGACAAACATGGAGGGCGAATTGCCCAAGTGAGAATGCCAGTCGCCACGGCTGATCTTGTCGCGAATGAGTGCGTCGCGGGTGGCGTTGTCAGGAATGCGCAGCAGCGCCTCAGCCATGCACATCAGAGCCACACCCTCCTGGCTGGAGAGCGAGAACT
Source organism: uncultured beta proteobacterium (assembly GCA_903886165.1). Lineage (GTDB taxonomy): Bacteria > Pseudomonadota > Gammaproteobacteria > Burkholderiales > Burkholderiaceae_C > Rhodoferax. Next base: position 1,898 of record CAISLL010000222.1, read on the forward strand.
CCTGCACCAGCGCCTCCACCCCGCCACTGACCCTGTTGCTGCGCAGGCCTTCCACCAGACCGGCGGCCACTTCTTCAATCGCCGCTTGCTGCGCCGGATCTGTCACATGGGCCAGTTGCACCAGCATCGGCAAGCACTCGGGCTCAGGGCGGTGCCAGGCGGAGGTAATGGCGGCACGCATGTCGGTTTGCGGCAGCACGTTTTGTGCCCAGTCAAGGAATGGCTGCGGCGCTGAGGACGCGGCGCTGACTGGCACGGTGACAGCCTCGGCATCGTCATACCCATCGGACTCTGACGCCAGGGTTGTACCTGTCAGTGACACCTCACCACGTTCAATGCGCTCCACATACTGCATGACCGCTTGCTTGATGAGCCAATGGGGCGTTCTGCCTTGCAGCGTGGCCGCATCCTTGATGCGGTTGCGCAGGGTTTCATCGACCTTGATTCCGAGTGTGACTGTGGCCATGGTTGCACTTTCAAAAAAATAGGTACAACCATTTTAACAATGAGTACAACCTTTTGAACTAGGGTTTTCCCTTTACTGCAACACAATGTCGATTTGTGCACCACCCCATTCAGAAGTTGACATCGTCAACTCGCCTTGATGGCTGGCGACCAGATCTCTGACCACTGCCAAGCCAATGCCGTGGCCAGGAACACGCTCGTCCAACCGCACCCGCCGCTGCGGCGCCAGTTTCAGGTCGGCAAAGCCCGGGCCGTCGTCCGACACGCGCAAGTGCAGCCGATTGGCCTCTATCCACGTCTGCACGGCGACCTTCCCCTTGGCCCATTTGGCAGCGTTGTCAAGCACATTGCCCAAAATCTCGAACGCATCGCCCTCGTCGATCCGCCAAGCCAAGGTGGGCGGGCAGTCCAGCGCATAAACCAGGTTTTTCTCGGCATAAACCTTGGCCAAGGTGTCACGAATGCGGCTCAAGATGGGCGCCAACACCAGAAATGGCGCAAACCGTGCCGCGCCACTGGCACCCGCCCGGCCCAACTGGTGCACCACGATGTCGTCCATGCGGGTCACTTGCTCAGCCACCAAACGCGGCAAGTCCGCAGGCTCGTCCAAAGAACTTCGCAGCACCGCCAGCGGTGTCTTCAGGCTATGGGCCAGGTCGTCCAGCGCGTCCTTGTAGCGCGTTTGGCGAGCCCGCTCCTGATCCAACAGCAGATTGAGGTTATGCGTGAGACGTGCCAACTCGTGCGGGTAACGGCCCTGCACCTTGGTTTGTTCACCTTTTTCGATCTGCTGAATTTCCTTGGCCATTTGCCGCAGCGGGGTCAGGCCCCAGCGCAGCAACAAGGTCTGCGTCAACAAAAGCAGCACGCCGGTGCTGCCCAGCCAACTCCACAGCGTGAACTTGAAGGCCTGCACCTCCTGGTCAAAGCCGGCGGTGTCTTCCAGGACAGAAAAGACCAGCGGTGTCGACCGGTCGTTGACCGACCATTTGACGGTGTAACTTGCCGCCAGAAAGCTTTGGTCAGTTTTTACCTGGGCAATGCTGTGCGCCTCGAGTGCATGGACGGTTTCAAAAGACCACTGCCCAGGAACCTGATTGCGCTGAAAGGGTGGGCTGATCCCCAGTGTGGACAATGACTGCCACTCTTCCCCCTTAGCCGGATTGGCGATGTTGGCGTACAAACCGGACGTCGGCAAGGACAGGCGAGGCTCGGCCAGCGTGACAGGCATCAGCAGTGAACCATCCGCATTGAGCTCGGCCCCGGCCATCAACAGGTAAATGGTTGTTTGCAGGCGTGCAAAACGGGCAGCACGCACCCCGTCCACATAAGCCTGCTGCACCGCCCATCCGGCACCCGCCAGAAACGCCAGCAGCACACCAAAAGCGCCCCAGACCAGCCGCGCACGAATGGACAGCGGTGTTTTCACTGCATCACAAAGCGATAACCACGACCGCGCAGCGTCTCGATGGGCGCCAGCAGCCCCTGCGGATCGATTTTGCGGCGCAGTCGACCAATGAGCACTTCAAGCACGTTGCTGTCACGGTCTTCATCATGCGGATAAAGGTAGTCAGACAACTCCTGTTTGGTCACCACCCTGGCACGCTCGCGCACCAGATATTCAAGCACCCGGTATTCAAAGGCGGTCAATTCCAGTGCCACGTTATTCAATTGGGCAGTCTGCCCGGAAAAATCAATGCTCAGGGCGCCCAGCGACAGCACATCAGAGGTGGCCTTGAGGGCGCGCCGCAGCAATGCCTTGACACGTGCCGCCAATTCCGGATATTCGAAAGGTTTGACCAAATAATCATCTGCACCGGTTTCCAGGCCTTGCACCTTGTCTTGCCAGCTGCCGCGTGCGGTCAGGATCAGGATGGGCAAGGTTTTGCCCTCGGCGCGAAGGGTCTGCACCACGGTCAGGCCGTTCACCTTGGGCAAGCCCAGGTCCACAATGGCCAGGTCCAGCGGGTATTCGCGCGCTTGAAACAAGCCGTCTTCACCGTCTGCGGCCATGTCCACCCGGTAGCCGTCGGCTTCAAGCTTGCGTTTGAGCCCAAGCCGCAGCACGGCATCGTCCTCAATCACCAACAGCCGCATGGTGCCTTGGCCTCGAAACAGGTCTAGAACAGGCGCCCGCTGGAAGCATCAATCAGCAGCACCTTGACCTCCCCCTGGGCTGTGACCACTTTAACGCGCCAGACCGGACGGCCACTACGCTCTGTTTTGTCGACAGACAACACACGCCCGCCACTGGATTGTTGCGCGGTGCTGGCCGCGTCGTCGCGGCTCACGTCCGCCCAGGCAGGCGCAGACAGACTCAGCATCAAGGCAGCGAGGATGGGCAGGAGGAATTTCATGGGTGTTCGATAAGTGCCAAACTGGGCGGTCGATGGTACTACCGTCACGCCCATGCTGGCTATTGCTCAACCGGATCAACCGTGACCCGCACCGGCAGGCTGTTGCCAGGGTAGGTGCGCGTGAACGTGTTGAATTGCTGGCCTCTGTATTCATAGGCCACTCGGTAGCCGGTGATGCGGGTTTGCGCGTCGTACACAGTGCGGCAGCGTTGCACCTCACGCTGCGTGGTCTCGTACTGACCGTTGTCGTAGGGGTCACGTTGATCCCGTTGATCACGGTTTCCAAGCCG
>CAISLL010000223.1 GCA_903886165.1 uncultured beta proteobacterium
AGCAGGCGATGGAAGTGGTGCGCGGCCTGTCCTGATTTTCAATACTTATTAAATAGCATACTGTCCAATTAATATAAGGTCAATAGGCATAAATCATTGCTAATTTCTGACCACAGTGTTGCCTGAGTTCTTGACCACGTCACCCACCGCCAGGCCAGGATTCTGCGCGAATTCGAAGCTGGCCGTGTGCCCGTTGCTGTACTTCACGCTAACCGTCCAGACCTTGGTGGCGTTCATGTTTTCCTGAATCTTTTTCCCGGCATAAGCACCACCGGCTGCACCCGCAATCGTGGCCAGGTCTTTGCCCAAACCGCCACCCACCTGGTGCCCCAGCACGGCACCGGCGACGCCACCGGCAATCATTCCCACCGCATTGCTGTCACCGGCTTTTTCATGCACCTTGACCGCAGTCACCTGTCCGCAGTCGGTGCAGGGCGCCTGTGCCGCCTTGGTTGAATACACGGTACTGGCTTTGTTGGTCGCCAGGGCCTTGTCATACACCGCCTGCGCGTCCCGGCGGCATTGCAGGCGTGCCTCTGGAGACGCTTCGTCGGCGCAGAGTTTTTTGTCCGCCTCATATTGGGCCTCGGCCTCTTTGGGCGAGAGCGTCGCCTGCGGGTTGCTTGACCAGACCTGGGCCGTTGCGCCCAGGCTATACGCGGCCAGCAAAACAGCTGTGCCCAGGCGTGCGGCAAACGAACGGGAAACTTGCTTGACTGTCATGGGATTCCCCTGAAGATTTTTGGTGCCCAACGAAGTTGCGGGCGACCCGGCGACTGCAAGAATAACGCGATCTGCGGACTTTTATCGGGTCCGGGGTCGCAGCGAAGCGTGACGTTAAGAATTTCTTAATAAATCGCGCCTACATTACAGCCAGTTGCCTTTGACAAACTGCCCGATGCACATACCCAAATCCTTCATGACACACCGCAAATTCAATATCACCGAGGCAAACGCGCATGCGAATCCTGCTGGCTGAAGACGATGCCATTCTGGGTGACGGCCTGCGTGAAGGCCTTCGCCAGCAAGGGTTTCAGGTGGACTGGGTCCGTGACGGCTTGGCCGCCGAGCGTGAGTTGTGCAGTGGCGACTACCAGGCCGCCGTGCTGGACCTGGGTCTGCCTTTGAAAGACGGACTGGATGTGCTGCAAGCCATGCGCAGCCTGAAAAATGCCACTCCGTTGCTGGTGCTGACCGCACGCGATGCGGTTTCGGACCGCATCAAGGGCCTGGACTTGGGTGCTGACGACTATGTGCTCAAGCCGGTTGACCTGCACGAACTGGGCGCACGCCTGCGTGCCCTGGTGCGGCGTGCCAACGGCCAGGTCCAGGAACTGCTGACTTGCGGCGCGATTCAAATGAACCCGGCCAGCCGGGAAGTCACTTTTGAGGGCCAGGCGGTGACGCTGTCCACCCGTGAGTACGATTTGCTGCATGCGCTGATGCTTGCGGTGGGCCGCATCATGTCGCGCGAACAGCTTGAACAACAACTTTACAGCTGGGGCCACGAGGTGGAAAGCAACGCCATCGAGGTCCACATTCACCACCTGCGCAAAAAGCTCAAACCAGAGTTGATCCAGACCGTGCGCGGCATTGGTTACACCTTGATGCGCCCGAAAGACGCCCACTGAAGTCACACATGAAGCTGCTGCCACGCCTGAAATCCCTGCAAGCCCGCCTGCTGGCACTGTTGCTGCTGCTGGTGACCCTGGTCTGGCTGGCAGCGGCTGTGGTGATCTGGATCGATGCCAGCGATGAGCTTGACGAATTGCTGGATGGACACCTGGCGCAGTCCGCCGCATTGTTGATTGCGCAGCAAACCGGCCATGGCAATGAATCGGATGAAAGTGACCACGTGGAAGACGCGCAGTCTTTGCACAAATATGCCCCGCGCGTGGCCTTTCAGGTGTTTCATGAAGGCAAACTCACCATGCGGTCGGCGAATGCGGGCAGCCTGCCGATGTCGCCCACGGTGCGGGGCTTTGCCACCGTTCAGCTGGACGACAAAACGAGCTGGCGCGTCTTCGGCGCACGCGGCAACGAGGGTGATGTGCAGGTCTTTGTCGGTGAGCAGACCAAGTCGCGCGATTCGATCTTGTGGGCAGTTCTTGGGGGGGTGCTGATGCCCCTGCTGTACACCTTGCCATTGCTGGCCTTTGGGGGCTGGCTGGCTGTGCGCAATGGTTTGGCACCCTTGCGGCATCTGAGCCAGGTGCTGGCAAAACGCCAGCCAAACGCTCTGGAGTCCGTGGTACTGACCGATGTGCCATCTGAAATTGACCCTGTGGTGCAGTCCCTGAATGCACTGTTTGAACGCATCCAGGCCATGATGGCCGCAGAGCGGCGCTTCACCGCTGATGCCGCGCACGAGTTGCGCACCCCGATTGCCGCTATTCGCACGCAGGCACAGGTGGCCCTGGGTGCAGGCACCAACGATGTGCAACGCAACCAAGCCCTGAACTACACACTGGCAGGTTGCGACCGTGCCGCTCACTTGGTGGACCAATTGCTCACGCTGTCACGGCTGGAGTCCGCTAACGCGCAGCCACCCGCTGGTGTGGTGGATGTGGCGGCGGTGGCCCAGCGAGTAGCGGCCGACCTGGCACTGACCGCCCTGGGTCGCGAACAAGTGCTGGAACTAGACGCGCCAACACCCGCCCTGATTGCCGCAGATGACATGCTCACCAGCGTGTTGCTGCGCAACCTGCTCGACAACGCCTTGCGTTACAGCCCGAGCGCAGCCACCGTGACCCTGTCTGTTACCCGAGATGACCGGCAGGTGAGCCTGCAAGTTGACGACAGCGGCCCGGGCATGTCGGATGCCGACATGGCGCGGCTGGGGGAGCGTTTTTGCCGCGTGCTGGGCACCGAGCAAACCGGCAGTGGCCTGGGCTGGTCAATTGTGCGGCGCATCGCCAGGGTGTACGGCGCGCAGCTTGATATCCGGCGCTCGGCAAAACTGGGCGGCCTGAGCGTGAGTGTGCGCTGGGCGGCGGTGCCGGCGCCAGCCGGTCCGACGGCGGGCACTGCCCGCGCCAGCTGATACACGGCGTTTACAGGCGCTTACAAAACAGCACAGAAAAACACATTATATAAGCGCAAACTGATGTCATATCACTTACCAAGAAAGGGGTTTTTTATGAGTCGTCTTCTTCTTCGTGCAACTGGGGTAGCGATCGTCGTCGCCGGCCTGACTCTGGGCGCCCAGGCCCAGACTGCACCGCCTCCCGGGCGGCTGCTGGCTTCCAACTGCTTCCAGTGCCACGGCACCAACGGCAAAGGCCCGGGGTTTGACACGCTGGCTGGCAAGTCATCGTCCGAGATTTACAAGGAACTCAAGGAGTTCCAGTCGGGGAAAGAGGGCAACGGCATCATGGCAAAACACGCCATGGGCTTCACTGACGCACAGATGTTGTCAATCTCAAGCTGGTTGTCGACCCAGCGCTAACCCACAAACACCCGGAGCATCATCATGGACAGAAGATTTTTCATATCGGCAAGTGGACTCGCGCTGGCAGCAGCCTCACCTTTGGCCTGGGCAGACGAGGACAAGAAGAAATACAGGTCATCCAGCGAACGCCACTCGCGGACACCCAGCCCGACACCCGCCCCAGCACCGGGCGCAGCAAAATCACGCGTCATTGTGATTGGCGGTGGCATGGCAGGTGCCACAGTGGCCAAATACCTGCGCCTTTGGGGCGATGGTGTGGCAGTGACCCTGGTGGAGCGCAACAGCAGCTATGTCTCCAACATCATGAGTTCGATGGTGCTGACCGGCCAGCGAACCATGAGCAGTCTGACCTACAGCTACGGCAAGCTGCTGTCGGCCTATGGCGTGACGGTCGTGCAGGGGGACGTGACTGAAATTGACCCGGTCGGGGTGAAAGTCAAGTTGGCCAATGGCACCATTCTGGCTGCAGACCGCATCGTGATGGCACCTGGCATCGAGTTTGACGCCGTACCTGGCCTGGGTAGTTCCAGCGCCATGCCACACGCCTGGCAAGCCGGCGCACAAACCACCTTGCTGGCGCAGCAACTGGCCAACATGCCCGATGGCGCCACCATGGTCCTTACCATTCCCAGGGCACCTTTCCGCTGTCCTCCTGGCCCGTATGAACGCGCCTGCCTGATTGGTGATTGGCTCAAAATCAGAAAGCCCAAGTCCAAGTTGTTCGTGCTGGACGCCAACCCTGCCATGCTGGTTGAAGCCGACAACTTCACCAAGGCCTTTGCGATGCACGGCATAACTTATGTGCCGAATGCCGAAATCCTGAGTGTGGACCCGGCCACCAAGAGCCTCAATACCACCATGGGCAATTTCAGCAACAACGGTGTTGTCAACCTGATTCCTGGTCAACGTGCTGGCAAACTGATCACCGTCGCAGGCTTGAACAACGCCACCAAACTGGTGGGAGACAGTGCGTTCCGTTTCGCCGGCGTCAACCAGCTCAGTTATGCCAGTACCGTCCCAGGCGCAGACAAAGTGCACATCATTGGCGACGCCAGTGCCACGCCTCAGCCCAAAGCCGGGCACATTGCCAATCAGGAGGCCAAGGTGTGTGCCGACGCCATCGTGCGCGCTTTTGCCGGACTCCAGCCAGATCAGGCACCGGTGACCAACTCGGCCTGTTACTCCACCATCACCATGACACAAGCCTCGTGGTTGACTGCGGTTTACCAGTACAACCCGGCAACGGCTGCCATGGTGGCGGCGTCGGCGAGTTATGGCGCATCAGTGGGTTGGAATAGCGACCACTTTGAAGACATGAACACCTGGTTCAAGGCCTTGATGGCCGACAGCTTCGCCTGATTGTCCTGAGACCTGGAGGGCCTGGCCTGGGCAGGGGCCAGGCCGGTAAAATATCGGTTTTTGACCATCAGCGCGCCCGCTGACAACCAAGGAACAACCGATGACTCCCTTGCCCCCCGACTTGTCTGACCGCGACGGAAAAATCTGGATGGACGGCCAGATGGTGGACTGGCGCGATGCCAAGATCCACGTCCTCACGCACACCCTGCACTACGGTTGCGGAGTGTTTGAAGGGGTGCGCGCCTACAACGGTGCCGGTGGCACTGCCATTTTCCGGCTCGAAGAACACACCCAGCGCCTGCTCAACAGCGCCAAGATCCTGCGCATGGCGATCCCGTTCACCAAAGAGCAGATCATGCAGGCGCAAGTGGATGTGGTGCGCGAGAACAAGCTGGCGTCCTGCTACCTGCGTCCCTTGAGCTGGATTGGCAGCCGCAAGCTTGGCATCAGTCCCAAGGGCAACCACATCCACCTGATGGTGGCGGCCTGGGCCTGGGGCGCTTATTTGGGCGACGAAGGCATGACACGCGGCATCCGCGTGAAAATTTCCAGCTATACCCGCCACCATGTCAACATCACCATGACGCAAGCCAAGGCGGTCAGCAACTACACCAATTCGATTCTGGCCAACATGGAAGCGCTGGACGACGGCTACGACGAGGCCATGCTGCTCGATGCCAACGGTTTTGTCAGTGAAGGCTCAGGCGAGAACCTGTTTGTGGTGAAAGACGGTGTGGTCTACACCCCTGACCTGTCGGCCGGCGCCCTGAACGGCATCACCCGCAACACCGTGCTGCATATCTGCAAGGACTTGGGGCTCGAAGTGGTACAAAAACGCATTACCCGTGATGAGGTGTACATCTGTGACGAGGCTTTCTTCAGCGGTACCGCTGCCGAGATCACCCCCATTCGCGAACTCGACCGCATTGAACTAGGCAAGGCCGGGTATGTGGGCACGCGCGGCCCGATCACCGAGAAAATCCAGAGCGCGTTTTTTGACATCGTCAACGGCCGCAACCCCAAATATGCGCATTGGCTCACACAAGTCAACTGACAAGAAAGACACCATGACACAAGCAACCATCGAACTGCTGGCCAAAGACCTGAACCACCAAGGCGGGGTGTTTTGCCCGAGCCCGCTGGCGGACATGAAACTATGGAACACCCACCCCAAGGTCTACCTGGATGTGGCGCGCACCGGCGAGGCCAAGTGCCCTTACTGCGGCACGGAGTACAAACTGAAGGACGGCGAGCACTTCCACGGCCACTGAGCCAGTGAGGCCGCTTCCTTACGAACGCGACCGACAAGGCACGGCTCGCAGTGCCGCTGCGGTACCACTGAGCAGCGCCAAGCGCTCATTCATCATTGCCCCACAGTGGATCGGTGATGCGGTGATGACAGAGCCGCTGCTGCGGCGTCTGTATGCACGCGGTGAGCGTCTGACGGTGGGTGCCTTGCCCTGGGTCGCCCCGGTTTACCGGGCCATGCCGCAGGTGGCCGATGTTATTGAGTTTCCCTTTGCCCATGGCGGGTTGCAATTGCGTGAGCGATTGCGCCTTGGCAAACAGATCAACGGGCAGTTTGATGCGGCGTACATTTGCCCGAATTCCCTTAAGAGCGCGTTGTTGCCCTTGCTGGCAGGCATTCCGGAAAGGGTCGGTTACCTTGGCGAGGCGCGGGTCGGGCTGTTGACACACCGCCTGAAAAATCCGGCCAAAGGCCAGCGCCCACCGATGGTGGCGTTTTACTCGGCCTTGAGCGGCGACACCGACACCGCCCATGATGTGCCCAAGCTGCAACTCGAATCCAGTGACATCGAGACCACACTGCACAAGTTGGGCCTGTCGCGCCTGGGTTACCACGTGTTTGCACCCGGTGCGGAATATGGCGACGCCAAACGCTGGCCGGCCAGCCACTTTGCCGAACTGGCGACCCAGCTTGAGCTGCCTGTGCTGTTGCTGGGCTCCGGCAAGGAAGCGGGGTTGTGCGCGCGCATTGCCGATCCCGTCAATGCCGGGCGGCCAGGGCATTGCATCAACCTGGCCGGCAAAACCTCCCTCACCGAGGCCCTGTGTGTGATTGCGGCCACGAAAAGCATCGTCACCAACGACTCTGGCCTGATGCATGTGGCCGCCGGTTTTGGGGTACGCCAGGTGGCGGTGTTTGGCTCCAGCAGCCCGCTGCATACCCCGCCGCTAAACGCGCATGCCAGCGTGCTCTGGCTCAAGAACAACCCGCAATACCAGCCGCCGCTTGACTGTGCGCCCTGCTTCGAGCGCAGCTGCCCACACGGCCACACGCGCTGTCTGAATGACATCAGGGCAGCTGATGTGCTGCAACTTTTGTAGCTTTTAACGCAATAAATACAAGCTCTAAGCACGATTTGAGTCAAAAAAAAAGCCACCCAAGGGTGGCTTGTAAAGTTCCCCATGGGGGAACGTCGTTGGAAACCTAATTTAATTTGGCTATTTATACCCCGGGAAATCCTAGGGTTTTTACCAGAAGACTGTGACAGCAGCTGGGAACTACTGTATCAGCCATAAATTGGCTTGGGTATCCCCCATTTGGGGGATTTTGAAGCCAATTTTGCGAAAAAACATGGCAATGACTGGGAAGTCAGGTGTTGGGGCGCTGGCTCAGCGGCAATTCAATGACAAAACAGGCCCCGCCACCGGGCCGACTCTCGCAATAGACGCGCCCGCTGTGGCGCTCCGCGATGGATTTCACCAGTGCCAGTCCCAGGCCCACGCCGCCATCCCGCTCGGAGGCACCTGGCAGGCGGTAAAACGGCTCAAAAATGCGCGCCTGTAGTTCTGGCGGTACGCCAGGGCCCCGGTCACAGACACGAATCACAGCGCGCTCAGGTGTTCGGCCCAAGTTGAGGTGGATGCTGCCAGCGCCGTAGCGGCGCGCATTCTCGAGCAGGTTGCGCACGGCGCGGCGCAGCAGTTTGGCCACGCCCTGCACGGCAAGCTCGGTGCCAGCTGGCCCCTCTGCGGTGTTTGTCTGCAGGTCAAACTCCGCGTCCACGCGGGCACATTCTTCGGCGGCCAGGCCAATCAGGTCCACCGACTCGATGGTGCCCATGTCAGCTTCGCGCGCATCGAGCCGACTGGCCAGCAGAATTTCTTCGATCAATTGGTCCAGTTCGCTGATGTTGCGCGAGATTTCATCTCGAAAGGCGGGTGTGTTTGACGGCCCCATCAACTCCAGCCCCATGCGAATGCGGGTTAGTGGTGAGCGCAATTCATGCGAGGCATTGGCCAGCAGCGATTTTTGTGACGCCAGCAGCGACTCATGCGACTGCACCAGTGTCTGAATGCGCTCGGCCGCCTGATTGAAGCGCTTGGCCAAAAAGGCCACTTCGTCCTGCCCGGTTTCAGACACCCGGATCGACAGGTCACCCTGGCCCCACTGCTGCACACCGTCTTGCAGGCGTTCCAGGCGGCGCGTGAGTTTGCGCACAATCGGGTAAGTGGCCAGCGCCACCGCAATGCCCACCCACACCAGCATCCAGGCAAAACCGAAGGGCGGGCGGCTCCAGAACGAGGGTGGTGCACGCATCAGACGCATGCGCATGGTCTGGCCGTCGTGCATGTGGACTTCATACTCTGGCCCATGGCCACCGGGCGGTCGCTCTGCGGCATCGGGCAGGTCGGGTGCATCGGGTGTACCCTGACCCGGGCCCAAGGGTGCAGTGGCCCCATGAATGGCCTGCATTTCGCGGCGCATGCTCCGGCGCAAGGCCATGGCAGCGCGCGCTTCGTCGTCAGACATCATGCCGCGTGACTGGCCACGCCCGATGACTTGGCCCGCTTCGTTGCGAATCACCACATCACGCAGCGGGGGTTCGGCCGCAAGCCGCCAGACCCAGCCAACCAGGAGGATGAGCACGGCCACCGCCAGGACCACCGCCAGCCAGATGCGAACGTAGAGTTTTTTGAACATCAGTCTTGCTGGCGGGCGAACACGTAGCCCACACCGCGCACCGTCAGGATGCGTTTCGGGTTCTTTGCATCCACCTCGATAGCCGCCCGGATGCGACCCATGTGCACGTCGATGGACCGGTCAAAGGCGTCCAGTTCTCGGCCGCGCACGGCTTCCATGATCTGGTCGCGGGTGAGTACCCGACCGGCACGCTCGGCCAGTGTCACCAGCAAATCAAACTGGTAAGAGGTGAGGTCACAGGCATGGTCAGCCACACGTACCAGGCGGGCATCGCGGTCAATCTCAAGGGAGCCGAAACGCATAGCGTTGTCAGCAGACCGGGCGGCGCCTTCGCCCCCTTGCCGGCGCAGCACGGCGCGAACGCGGGCCAGCAACTCGCGTGGCTCAAAGGGTTTGGGCAGGTAGTCGTCCGCGCCCATTTCCAGGCCAATGATGCGGTCCATCGGGTCGCCCTTGGCAGTCAGCATCAGCACCGGTGTGCGCCCCAGTGCGCCAGGCAGGGTCCGGATGCGGCGACACACCTCCAGGCCATCCATGTCGGGCAGCATCAGGTCCAGAATCACCAGGTCGACCGGGTTGGCCTGCAGCCTGGTCAGGCCGGTTTGGGCGTCTTCGGCGTGTGTGACGCGGTAGCCTGACTGGCCCAGGTAAGCACTCACCATGTCGGCCAGACGCGTGTCGTCTTCAATCATCAGCAAGTGTTGGTTCATGTGGGAAGTCTATTGGGTTGCTGCTTCAACGCCTTGAAGCAAGGGTAAAGTTAGGTAAACACGCCACGTGAGCCCGAGGGCCACTTTTTCAGCATCTGTGCAAGCATTTGCCTCGCCGTTTGATCAAGGCTGACAAGCCGACGCCAACAAGTTTCCCGACAAGCCCGCAGCACAACCGGCATTGTGCCAATGGGCTGTCATCGGGTGAAGGCCTGATCGCCAGCAATGCCACGGTGTGGCAGTTTTTGGTGGCAAGCTGCGTCGGTGTTACGGCGAAGCGCTGGTCACCCGCTGCACCATCACCGGGGCAAGCGCGCTCCGGGCGTCATCAATCTGAATCAGTCGCTGCAGCGTCTGTCTGGCATGTTCGGCTGCTGCCGCATCGGCAGCGTGCACCACGGCCAGCGGCTCGCCCGCTTGAACTTGCTGGCCGACCTGCACGAATTGGCTGAAACCAACACGGGTATCAATCGTGTCACTGGCTTTGCGCCGGCCGCCACCCAGTTCTACCAGCGCCAGGCCAATGTCGCGCGTGGCCATGCCGGTGACCCAGCCGCTGCGCGGTGCGTCTATCATCAATTGCACCGGCGCCGTGGCCAAATAATCCCCGGGCCGATCGGCAAAATCGGTCGGACCACCCAGTGCCGATACCATGCGTGAAAATTGTTCAAGCCCTTGTCTACTGGTCAACGCATATTCCACTTTTTGTAGTGCCTGGGTCTCATCAGCTGCCAGCCCACCCATGACCAGCAGCTCGGCGCTCAACTGCAGGGTCACTGCCTTGAGACGTGCATCCAGGTTTTTACCCTGCAAGAAGTCAAGCGCTTCCAGCACCTCCAGCGTGTTGCCAGCCGTGCTGCCCAGCACCTGGTTCATGTCGGTCAGCCAGGCGCGCGTGGGCAATCCGGCGCCGTTGGCCACTTGCACCAGCGATTCCGCCAGGCTGGTGGCCATGTCGAGCGAATCGGCAAAGGCGCCGTTGCCCACTTTCACGTCCATCACCAGTCCCTGCAGGCCGGCGGCGAGTTTTTTGGACAGGATGCTGGCGGTGATCAAGGGGATGGACTCGACCGTGGCCGTCACATCGCGAATGGCGTACAGCCTGCGGTCGGCCGGGGCCAGTTCAGTGGTTTGGCCGATGATGGCGCAGCCGGCCGCTTTCAAGGCACGGTGCAGCGTGACCACATCGGGCGTCGCCTGGTAGCCGGGAATGCAACCCAACTTGTCGAGCGTGCCGCCGGTGTGTCCCAGGCCACGACCCGAAATCATGGGCACCACGCCCCCGCAGGCCGCCACAAGCGGGGCCAGCATCAGGCTCACCTTGTCGCCGACGCCGCCGGTGGAGTGTTTGTCCAGCACCGGGCCATTCAGATGTGCGCCTGACCAGTCCATGACCAGGCCTGAGTGCGTCATGGCTTGTGTCAGGGTCACGGTCTCGTCGCGGCTCATGCCTTTCAGACACATCGCCATGGCCAGTGCAGCGGCCTGGCCCTCGCTCCATGAACCATCGACCAGGCCCTTCACAAAGTGTTCGATGTGGGCGCGCTCAAGCGTGTGGCCGTCACGTTTTATCCGGATGATTTCCTGGGCGAGCATGGGGTGTTTCAGGGGTGTGTTCTGCGTTAAATCAGTCTGTGGCGCTTCAGTCAGAGGCGGTGGTAGTGGCTGGATCAGTAGCTGCCTGGTTCGGCGGCGCTGGCAAGCGTTGTGTCACCGAGCAGGGTTTCAATGTCGCCCAACAGGCTGCTGGCACCGATGCGAAAACGTTTTGGGGTCAGGGCATCTTCACCCAGGTATTGGG
>CAISLL010000224.1 GCA_903886165.1 uncultured beta proteobacterium
CCACCTCTATTCTTGGCATTGACATCGGCGCCCTTGGCCAGCAGCAGTTCGGCGACATCGCGTGTCCCGTAACCAGCGGCATCCATCAACGCGGTTTGGCCATATTCATTCTTGGCATTGACATCGGCGCCCCTGGCCAGCAGCAGTTCAGCGACATCGCGTTTCCCTCGACTAGCGGCATCCATCAACGCGGTTTTGCCACGTTCATTCTTGGCATTGACATCGGCGCCCTTGGCCAGCAGCAGTTCGGCGACATCGCGTGTCCCGTAACCAGCGGCATCCATCAACGCGGTTTCGCCATATTCATTCTTGGCATTGACATCAGCTCCTTTGGCCAGCAGCAGTTCGGCGACATCGCGTTTCCCGCTACTAATTGCCATCATCAACACGGTATTGCCATTTTTTCCCTTGGCATTGACATCGCCCCCCTTGGCCAGCAGCAGTTTGGCGACATCGCGCGTCCCGTAACTAGCGGCAATCATCAACGCGGTCATGCCATCTTTATCCTTGGCATTGACATCTGCCCCTTTGGCCAGCAGCGCTTCAACACGCTCGGTGGCGCCTAATGCCGAAGCTCCAAACAGATTGAGATCGTCCGTACTCATGGTGAGATCGTTCGTACTCATAGCCATCGCCGGTACAGCCCAGCCGACGGCCACTACAACTAGCCATGCCCACAATAGCCGATAGGCGCGTTGCAACCTGCTGGAGGTTTTTGACATGGCTTTTCTCCGAAAAAGTGGTTGACAGTGGGTAGTAATGTAAGGGCGAACACAAGTGATTTGGAAATGGAATTAGCTCAGCGTCTGCACCTCAAACCCCACCACATTGCGGCTGGCTTTGCTGAATTCCACACCAATCAGGTGCACGGGTTGCCCAAGGCCTTGGTACTTGTCGGCATAGCCGTTGTCCTTGATTTGTTGCAGCGCCCGGCCCGCTGGGGTCAGCTCTACCACCTTGAATTCAAACAGCCACACCGCGCCATTGAACAGCACCGCCATGTCGATGCGGCCGTGGTTGCTGCTGTCCTCCAGCCGAATGTCCAGGCCCAGCGCAGCAAAGTGGCTGTAGAAGATGCTGGCGTAGTAGCCCTCAAAGCTCGACAGCTCATTCTCGCGGTACCAGTCATGTGGAATGCTGGCGTAAAATGCATTGAACAGGGCTTTCATGCCAGCAAAGTCGGCGGCTAGCAACAGCCGGTACAAGCGACTGATCTGCGGCCCCGGCACGGCCAAACCACCGGTCAGGCATTGCAGCAGGCTGTTGTTCAGGCTGGACTGCACTTCCAGGTTCGGATATTTCAGCGTCAGCTCCATCCGCCCGGGAATGCTCCACATGTCGGCAATGGTCAGGTAGCCGGTTTGCCACAGCAGCGCTTCAACCGGAATGTTGTCAACATCAAAGGTACCTTAGACCTCGATCCAATCACCATCGTGAACAGGTGTGGCATATGGAATCAAATCAGCCAGATGTTCAGGTGAGCCGGTGTGGATTGGAATCACTCTTTTGGCTGCAACACTCCGGGCGAGTTCAATCAGTGTTTTCACATCTGTATGGCCGGAAGTGTGAAGGATCTCAAAACCAAGTTCCTTGTTCTCTGAGCATTTTTGGGTTGCGACATTCACAGCGGATGCTCAACGACCATCATCGTGGGTGATAAAGCGAGGCCTTGCTCTTGAAAGTCGTGCGAGACATTGAAGGCACAGCACCAATTGCGACTGGGCATCTATCACGCTAAAACGCTCGACCTTGATGCGGCGGTACGAACCACTGCGGCGGATACGACGACCGGAGAAGCCAGGCCCACACGAGAACTTCCATCGTGATCTCAAGCGGCTCGATGCTTGAGGTCGCTCACGCCACCACCACCCCCTCAAACGCCGGGTAGAGTGCATCAACCCAGGATTCGACCTCGGCCTCGCTGACCTGCAAAAAGGCCATGCACTCAGCGCCATGACGCTGCCACTCGCGCTGGCTGTCCAGACCCTCATGGTTTGCCACCAAATGGTCGGCAATCGCGGCAATCGCCACCAGTTGGCGTACTTCAAGCGCCACACCGGGGTCGTTCAACACCGAAAAGTCATGGTGCAGGCGCACCGCGTGGGCAATCACCTGGGGCAAGCGCCAGGTTCTCGCCACAATCGCACCCACCACGGCATGGTCGGTGCGGTGGGCGGCGTTTTCGGTCTGAATAAAGGTGCGATCTTGCCGCGCCATGGCTTCCACCAGCGTGCCGCTGTAGCCGCGCACACCTTGCAGCATGACAGGAATGCCCACATGAAAAAACAGGCCGCAGGTTTTGGCCACGTCCACATCCATGCCATACATCTGGCTGGCAATGTAAGCCATGGCAAGCGAGCGGCGGGTGGAAGACTCCCAGAAATGCTCGATCAGGGTAGGGTCAATGCGAATGGTGTGCCTCAGCAAAAAACCCGTCAGCACCGATGCCGTGGGCCGCACGCCCAGCATCGCCACCGCTTGCGCCACCGAACTGACCGGCTCACGTCGCGCATACAGCGGGCTGTTGGCAATACGCAGCAAGGCGGCGGTCATGGCCACATCGCCACCAGCAATGGCTGCCACAGCGTGTGGGTCGGGGTCTCCCTGACTTAACTCGGCTTGCAGTTGCACCAGCAACTGAGGGCAAGGCGGTATGACGATGTCTTTCACCGGACCCGCTTCGCGGGCGTGGTCCAGTTCGCGGTTGATTTCTTGTGCTTTCAAGGTGTGTGTCTCCTGTGCCGATTATCAGGAAAAGCCCCGCCAAAGCTGGCACGGTCAACCAAAACAATGCCAAATAAACAAAGGGCGACTCAAATTGGTCTGCCTAAGGGGCCGTGGCAGACGGTTCATGAAAGCGCACCGTGTTGCGCCCGGCTTCCTTGGCTTGGTACATGGCGGCATCCGCCCATTTCAGGATGTCAACCTGGTTGGCTTCATGGTCGCGAAACACCACCACACCCATGCTGGCGCTGCAATGGTGTTGCACAACGGCGTCCTTGCGGGTGGACCGCGGTCGCCGCATCTGGTAAGGGGTCGCCAACGCGGCGAGGATTTTTTGGGCCACCACAAGCGACTGCGCTGTGGCGTCATCCTTGTCCAGCGACAGCTTGTCAAGCAGCACCACAAATTCATCACCACCCAGGCGGGCCACGGTGTCGATTTCACGCACACAGTTCTTCAGCCTGGTGGCAACCTCTGTCAGCAACAGGTCTCCGACCGCGTGCCCGTGCGCATCGTTCAGTGGCTTGAAATTGTCCAGGTCCAGAAACATCAATGCACAGCACAAGCCGCTGCGCTTGCTTGAGGCGATGGCCAGTCTCAAGCGGTCATCCAGCAAGCGCCGATTGGGCAAGCCTGTCAGCGGGTCATAAAACGCCAGCTGACGTATCTGGTTCTCCAGCAGCTTGCGTGGGGTGATGTCTTGCACCGTACCTCTGGAGCGCAATGGCTGGCCGGCATCACTGAAGCTGGTCTCACATGCCTCATGCACGTATTTGATGCGCCCATCCGGCAGCAACAAGCGGTGATCGATGGCGTAGGGCTGGCGTGTGTCGAGTGAGCGCGCGTAGGCGGCGCTGACCTCCGCGCGGTCATCGGGATGAAACATGGCAAGGAAAGCGTCAAAGCTGGCACCAAAGTGCGTTTTGTCGATCTCGAAGATGCGATAAATTTCGTCTGAACAGATCAGTTCACCGGAGACCAGGTCGAGTTCCCAGTTGCCGATATGTGAGGTGCGCTGCGCCTCAGTCAGACGCTGTTCGCTCAGGGCCAGGGCTCGCTCGGATTGTTTTTGCTCGGTGATGTCGAGCAGGCAGCCGATGAGGCCGCGCACTTCACCCGTATGGTCCGTGAAACAAGCTTTGCTGAACATGACGTCTCGCACACTGCCGGCACCGTCTTTCACCTGTGTCTCGTAGACCTGTACACCGCGCTGCGCCATCAAGGCGAGGTCTTGCGCATGGTAGATGTCTGCAAGTTCCTTGGGGGCGATCTCGAAAACGCTTCTGCCAATCAGCTCGGTACGGCTGCGACGCATGAACACTTCATAAGCATGGTTAAAGCCAAGGTACCTGCCCTGCGCGTTCTTGTAAAAGATGGGGATGGGGATCGCCTCCATCAGCGCACTTTGAAACTCGATGCTTTCCTGCAGTTGGGTATTGAGCTCAATCAGTGCGGCTTCTGATTGCTTGAGCTCGGAGATGTCGGTCTTGACTGCCACGTAATGGGTGATGCTGTCGTGCTCGTCCTTGATCGGGGCGATTTGCGCCTCTTCCCAGAACACCTCGCCGTTCTTGCGTTTGTTGATCAGCTTGCCTTTCCAGACCTCGCCACGACTCAGCGTTTCCCACATGTTCACATAAGTGGCCTCACTGGTCAGGCCAGACTGAAGCATCCGGGGATTTTGTCCCAGCGACTCCGCGGCGCTGTAGCCCGTGACCTCGGTGAAGCGCGGGTTGACATACTGCAGGCACCCTTGCAGATCGGTAATGATCACTGAGGCAGGGCTTTGATCCAGGGCGGCGTTGAGTTTGCGTAACTGGTCTTCAAGCGTGGTGCGACGCGCTTCCTCCAGTTTGATGCGGTCACGCTGCAACTCGAGCTGGCGGCGCAACTGCTCCCGCTCAACCAGGTTGCGGATACGTTGGCGCGCCATGGACAGGTTGATCGGTCGGGTGATGCAATCCGCTGCACCCGGCCACAGGGCAGACACGTCGAAGTCGGGGGTATTCAAGGCCGTGACAAAAATCACCGGAATGCCATGTTGCGTGAACTGGGCCGCGAACTGATGGCAGGCAGCCACACCCTCCATTTTGCAGATCGACTCCCCGACCAGAATCAAGGCAGGCGCATAGCTCTTGAGTCGCGCCATGCCTTCCTGTGCGGAACTGGCACACTCAAAATCAAAC